>JBGTRS010000489.1:0-3687 GCA_041940665.1 Pyrinomonadaceae bacterium
TGCACAGATCGGTTCATTTGTTCCCGCCGGGTCGGCAAGTCTCCCGATCGTTGACCGAATCTGGACGAGAGTCGGTGCATCCGATGACCTCGCTTCGGGTCGTTCGACCTTTATGGTCGAAATGACCGAAACCGCGACGATTCTGCATAACGCTACACCGCGAAGCCTGATTTTATTGGATGAAATCGGTCGCGGAACCTCGACTTTCGACGGTCTGGCGATAGCCTGGGCGGTCGCCGAGTATCTCCATAATTCGCCGGACCATTCGGCAAAAACGCTTTTTGCGACCCATTATCATGAATTAACCGAATTGGCCGAAA
This sequence comes from Pyrinomonadaceae bacterium, assembly GCA_041940665.1. Classification (GTDB taxonomy): domain Bacteria; phylum Acidobacteriota; class Blastocatellia; order Pyrinomonadales; family Pyrinomonadaceae; genus Aridibacter. The sequence continues at coordinate 321 of JBGTRS010000489.1, forward strand.
AACTGCCGGGAGCAAAAAATTACCAAATTTCCGCCAAGGAAAGAAACGGCGATATCGTATTTCTGCATAAACTCGAAAAGGGTAAGGCATCGAAATCTTACGGAATTGCCGTCGCCAAACTCGCCGGATTGCCTTCGCAGACGATCGCCAGAGCAAATCAGGTTTTAAGGAAACTGGAAGAATATGAGTTGGCGGTTTTTAAAGACCGGCAAATTTCCGAAACGGAAAAGGGTTTGGAAACCGCCGTTGGACGAGCTTCCAACAGTAAAATCGCTTCGCAGGTTTCATTGTTTGCAATTTCCAACGAAAACATCATAGATGAACTTCGCGATCTGAAACTGGATGAGGTTTCCGGTGATGATGCAAAGCAAATTTTAATAAATATTCAGGAGAAAATTATTTAGTAAGGTTAAGTTTTACCTTAGGAGTCGGCAAAGCGACAGTTAAACTTATACTTTAACTTTCATACAAATTAAAATGTCAACGGATTACAAAAATCTCTCCATCGAACAAAAGATCGGCCAATTATTTTTTATCGGATTGCCGGGCGAAGATTTTGATGAGGCAACGAAGGAATTGCTCAAAAATATCTCGCCGGGCGGAATCTGTTTTTTTGCCCGCAACACAAAAAATGCGGAAAAGACAAGAAATCTGATCGAAAATGTTACCGAACATTTAATGTTTCAACCATTTTTTAGTATCGATCAGGAAGGCGGACTCGTTGACCGTCTGCGGCGCATCGTCGAACCGATTCCTTCGGCAAAAGATATCGGCAGATCCGGCAATCCGGAAATGGCCGAAAAACTTGCCGGACTGACGGCCGAGGTTATCCGCATTCTGGGTTTTAATATGAATTTCGCCCCCGTCGTTGATGTTACCAATGAAACCCGCAAAGGTTTTATAATGGATAATCAGCAGAGGACATTCGGCAATTCCAAAGAAGAAACATTTCAATATACAGATATGTATCTCAAGAAATTGCAAGAAGGCGGTGTTCTTTCCTGTCTCAAACATTTCCCCGGAATCGGAGCGGTAGAATTCGACCCGCACGAAGAATTGCCGTCGGTTGAGTTGGATCGTGATGAACTTTTTGAAACGGATTTATTTCCCTTTTTGAACCATTTCGAGCAAAACGATGTTGATGCCGTGATGACTGCTCACACTGTTTATCCGAATTTTGATTTGCAAGAAACCGATTCTAATGGCAAACTTCTTCCGTCTTCTTTGAGTCATAACATTGTCACGCGGCTTTTGCGGGACGAATTGAATTTTGAAGGTTTGGCTTTAACCGACGATCTGGAAATGGGTGCGATAATCAAAAATTACGGAATCGGCGAAGCAACCAAAATGGCTTTTTTAGCCGGAAGCGACTTTCTTTTGATCTGCAACGACGAAAATGCCATCCATCAAGGATTTGACGCAATTCTGGACGCCTATAAAAGCGGTGAAATTACCGAAAACAGAATTGACGATTCATTGGAAAAGATTTTTCGCGTCCGCCAAAAACTTCAGAAGCCGCTGGCTTTCAGTGAATCCAAACTAATGGAACTCTCCCAGGAAATCAAAGAACTAAAGGAAAATTTATAATCATAATTTTTAGAAATTTTAACCCCGAAACTGGAGGATCAGTCTTGATGCAAAATAAGCGTCTTATAATACTTTTTGTTTTAATTATCGGACTTTTTTCGATGGCTTCAAATTGCCGCGACCGCGGTTCCGGAGTCTTTACAATCGCCTTGGACGGCAAGTTTTCTACACTTGACCCGATCGGTTCGGTCACCGTTGATGCAAATTCGGAGCGGCTGAGGACTTTGATGTATAATTCTTTGGTCAAAAAGAATGAAAAGTTTGAATATGTCGGCGACCTCGCTTCAGATATTAAAAACAGCGATGACGGTTTAACCTACACCTTTACGCTCCGTGATAATGTAAAATTTCATAACGGGAATGCCCTTACTTCAGCCGATGTCAAATACACGATGGATAAGTTATTTGAATCCGAGGGCGGTAAGGCCGCCGCTTTTTTTGAAACGGTTGATGACAAGAAAACACCGATCATCACGGCTTTAGAAACACCCGATGAAAAAACCGTCGTCATCAAGATCGCCCGGGCTGAGCTAAAAAATCAGCTTCTTCCAAATCTCGTTCCGGTTGCAATTATTCCGAAGGACTCACCCGTCGGGAAAGATTCGAATGCGGCCACAAATCCTCCGCCCGGAACCGGGGCATACAAATTTAAAGCATTTAACACGGCTCAAAATATCATTGAACTTGAAGCCTTTCCCGAATACTGGGATGGGGCGGCCAACATTCAAAATATACAGGTAAAAGTTTTGGCTGATGTCAACGCCCTGCAAGCCGAGATCCTTGCCGGAAATGTTGACCTCGCTCCGGCGGCAACCAATATATCACCGAACACTTTGAAAACCCTCGATCAAAATCCGAATCTGAAGGTCGAAAAATTCAAAGGTTCGAACATTCAATATCTCTGGTTTAACACCGAATCAAAACCGGTAGATAACATCAAGGTTCGCCAGGCGATTGCCCACGCCGTCAATCGTGAAAAGATCATCAACGATCAATTGGACGGTCAGGCAACGATCGCTTCTTCGATTTTGCCGGAAGATTCCTGGGCATTTTCGGTAGGGTCAAAATACGATTTCAATCTCGAAAAATCCAAACAATTGCTTGATGAAGCCGGGTTTACCGATAAAAACGGTGACGGCATTCGGGAAATGGAAAAAGTTATTTTCAAAATTTCTTCGGGCAGTAAACCGGTAATCGAATATTCCCAGATTATCCAAAGTCAATTAAAGGAAATAGGAATTCCGGTCGAAATCGAAAGTCTTGAGTTTCAGACGATGCTTTCACAGGTTAAACAGGGACAGTTTCAGATGACCACCGGAATCTGGGTGGGCGGAAATTCCGATCCGATCTTCTTTAAAGACCTCTATGCTTCGTCGGAAATCCCGGACGAAAAAAGAGCTTCGCGAAACCGCGGCCGCTATAAAAATCAGCAGGTTGATGAATTGATCGAAAAAGCGATCACCGAATTGGATAAGGAAAAAGCCAAACAATATTACGTAGATGCCTGGAAGATTATCAGTGAAGAGATTCCCTTATATCCGCTCTGGTATCCGAATAATCTCGTCGTCGCCAAAGAAAACGTCAAAAATATCAAAATCAATGCCAGCGGCGATTGGGATTTTATTAAAAACATAACGGTCGAATAATTTTGGTTGAACTTGACAAAATTTTTCAGCGATGTAGAATTATTTTTTGCAATGGGCGGGAATAGCTCAGCGGTAGAGCACAACCTTGCCAAGGTTGGGGTCGCGAGTTCAAATCTCGTTTCCCGCTCCAAAAG
>JBGTRS010000490.1:0-3684 GCA_041940665.1 Pyrinomonadaceae bacterium
AACTTTCAAAAATCCGCTTCGGGGGTAAATCCGGGGCAATATAGATCGCACTTTTCTTTGGTTTTAACCTTTCGATTTCTCTCGCCTCGATTTCGGTCGAGGCTTTCCAGATTATATTCTGGTAGAGCCGCGTCATTTTTGCCAAATTTAAAAACAACTTTTTTTTGGCGGATTTCAGCGACAGAGCACCTTCAGAAAGTTCCCCGCAGGGGGCCAGAATGATTTTTATTTCAGGTATCAGCTTGAGTTTTCTAAGCTTTAAAACGAATATCGTCAAAGATGCAAAAAAACTGTTCAGATAGATCGAATCCGGTTTTACTTCTGAAATCAATTTACGAACATTCGTGATTCTGACGCAATCTTTTGACAGATAAAAGACCTTTGCACCGCGTATATCATTCCAACCGTTTATTTCCACATTTTCATACTGCTCCGGATCGTTCTTCCCGTCGTGGTCTCTCGTGACGATCCGGAAATCGTACGTGTCTTTTAAACGATCGACCATATTGACGATCGTCCGCATTCCGCCGCCGCTTTTATAACCGGGAAGGTAGTAGTTGGCAAATATCAGTATGATCGGTTTTTTCCGAGTGTTTTTATTTTCCGGCATTGAATTTTGTTTCTTCTAAAATTTCCGTATATATTTTTTTGTATTTCCCGGCGATTTTTTCTGGCTCGAACCTGCGTATATTTTTCAACCCGTTTTGAACAATTTCCGCACGCTTATCCGCGTCACCGATAATCTTTAAAATTCCCTTCCGGATTTCAAGGAAATCGTCCGGGTCAACCAGGATCGCACCGTCAGCGGCCACCTCCTTCAGAGGACTTATATTACTGGTCAGAAGAGGAGTCCGCATCGCCTGGGCTTCGATTATCGGCAAACCGAACCCCTCGTATGTAGAACAAAATGAAACCAAATCAGCCTGTTTATATTTCTCCAGCATTTCATAATCATCAACTTCAAAGCTGTTCGTAAAATCAATTTTATGTTTATCTAATAATTCCAGAGTTACCGAATCCAATCTGCCGATTATTTCAAGCTTACATTTTATTCCATCCAGAGCCTTTATCAAATTCGGTAGATTCTTATTCGGCGAAGTTCCGATTTGAAGAATTGTCGGGCAGTCCTCGTTGAATTTTTTTCCGTTATCAAGTGAAATATTTGAAAAGGCGGGATTTTCAACCACGCGGATCTTGGCCGGGTCACAGTTTGTATATTTGAGTATTTCATCCTTTGTCGCATCTGAAATTGCCGTAATGTATCGCAGACGGCGGACCGGGTAATCGAGAAAAAGTTTTTTCAAAAGGTATCTTCTCAAACCTTTTCTTCGGTGCAGAAACCTTAGATCGTGGATTGTCAGAACCGTTTTTTCCCTGGGCAGCCGCAGAGCGATAAAATGTATATGTCCCGTAATATGATATATGTCGGCTTCCGGTTTTTTATAAAAGATCAGATTTTTTATAATTCCGGAAAGATTCTGACCGAATTTCATCTGTTCGAAACATATTTGGAATTCTTTTTTTGAAAGACCGGCGGCGATCTGTCGGAAAACTTTTTCGATGCTGACGAACTCCAAAAACTTTCGTTCGATAAACACAATTTTGGATTTCATTTTGATTTATAAATTTGTTGCGAAACTATTTCGAATTTTGCCAACCGTTCAATTTAGAGTCGATCAACTCGCATAAAATGTGTCCGATCGTAATATGGGCTTCCTGGATGCGGGATGTTTTATGAGCGGAAATCAACATACAGACATCGCACAGGGCCGCCATCTTTTTCCCACCGCTACCCGTCAAACCGATGATTTTCATACCCGCATTCCGGGCGGTCATAATCGCCCCGATGATATTGGGCGAAGTCCCGCTCGTGCTGAAGGCGATCAGGATATCGCCCTTTTTGCCCAACCCTTGAACCTGTCTCGTAAAAACTTTTTCGAATCCGTAATCATTGCTGACGGCCGTTAAAATTGACGTATCCGTTGTTAAAGCGATGGCCGGCAGAGCCTTTCTCTCGGTTTCGTACCGCCCGACAAACTCTGCCGCTATATGCTGGGCATCCGCCGCACTACCGCCGTTGCCGCAGAGGAGGATTTTATTTCCGTTTGAAAAGGCTTCAAAAATCAATTCCGCCGAACGCTCTATGTTTTCCACCTGTTCACTCAGAACTTTTTCGAAAACTTCCGAACGATTTTTTAATAATCCGACAATTATTTCGTTATCAGACGCATATGTGTCTGCGGATTTTTTGGTTTGAGAATTTGCGTCTAATTTTGAAATTATATCGGTCGTCGAATATCCTTCCAAAAACGGGATGGAGAAAACTTCGCCGCCGTTTTGTTTGACAAACTCCGCACCGATGATTTCCGACTCTTTCCAATCCCCGCCTTTTACCAAAACATTCGGATTTATCTCCTTTATCAGATTTTCGGGAGTTAGTTCCTTAAAAACCCGGACCTCATCAACCGCCCGCAACCCGAGCAAAACATTGGCCCGATCTATCTCGGAATTGACCGGCCGCTCCGGGCCTTTGATCGAACGCACCGAATCATCGCTGTTTATTCCGACGATCAATTTGTCGCCGAGCGATTTCGCCTTTTCCAGAAAATACACATGCCCGGCGTGCAATATATCGAAACATCCGTTTGTAAAAACTTTTCTATTCATTTAATTTAAATATTTTATATTTTACGTTTGAGACCAAATAGTTTTATAACATTTCTGATTTAGGATTTGAAATACGGACATTGTTTCAAGATTTTAAGTCGGAAATATACCGGTGTTGGAGTTTTATTTCATCATGCTCAAAAACTTTATGTCCGGATTTCTGAATAAATCCGGGCTAAAAAAAACCGATCTTTTTTTTGTTTTGGTTTGTTCCGTATTTTTATATCTGCATCTGTTCAAACTTCCCTTCACTCCGATATTTTTTGAAGAAGACCATCTGTCCATGATCCAGGACGCCTGGCGTATGTTCGAAGGCGAGGCGATCTACAGAGATTTTTTTCAATTCACATTTCCCGGCACACAGGTAATCTACCTTATTTTGTTTTACATTTTCGGAACAAAATTCTGGCTGATAAATTTTATGATCTTTGTGCAGGGAATCGCCCAGGTCCTATTAGCTCTGGGGATTTCCCGCAAAATCTTTACAAACGTCTGGTATTCTTACCTGCCGGCAAGTCTCTATATATTTTTCGGCTTCCGCTGGTTCGGTCTCGATGGAAGCCACCGGATGTTCAGCCCCGTGTTTGCACTTCTGGCGGTCTTTGTTCTTTTGGAATCCAGAACTTTACCGCGGATTGTTCTGGCCGGAATTTCCTGTGCCTTGGTCAGCTTTTTTACCCAACAACGCGGATTTCTCGTTGTTGCGGCGATCTGTGTTTTTTTGTTTTTTGACGAACTGGCAAATAAATACGGCTGGAAGGATTTTTTCCTGAAGCAATTCGTGCTGGGCTCAAGTTTTTTTATTTCGCTATCGGTTCTGGTTTTACCTTTTATACTGACCAGTGGGTTTGCAAGATTCTTCGAATACACCTTTCTTTATATCACCAATTACGTTCAGGACACGACCACCGGCGAACTGAAGGTGACCTTCCGCGGACATCGGGCGACGATCACTTCCCTCACATTCTCGCCCGACGGCACACGCCTGGTCAGCACCGGCCGCGACAAGATCGGTTA
>JBGTRS010000491.1:0-3679 GCA_041940665.1 Pyrinomonadaceae bacterium
ACTCACCAAATGCCCTGATCACCTGCAATTACAATCGAGCCAAAAGCCCCTTTTCCGAAGAGGAGCGGTTCATCTTCAACCTGATCGCCCGGCATTTACGGATCGCCATTCAAAATGCCCACAAGATCGAACAGCTACATAAGATTGAAAGAGAGTTGGATTCTGCTATGAAAACCAAAGCGAACGGGATGATCTCGCTCGATGCCGATAACCGGATCGAATATCAAAGCGAATATGCCGGTATTTTGCTAGAAAAGTTTTTCGGGTATAAAAAAAATCAGAGCAATAATTTGCCGGAAGTTCTGAGTAAATGGGTGACTCATTATGATCTCTTGGAAAATAACGCTAATTACGAAATTCCGCCGACCTATACCGTTGAAACGGAATCGGCAATTTTGAGCATCACCTTGATGTTTAACGGCAATACAAACGAACGATTTCTGGTCTTTGAAGAAAGATGTAGATTTTCTTCAATGGCACTCGTTTCTTTAGGCTTGACCAGACGTGAAAGTGAGATTCTCTATTGGATCTCTTGCGGGAAAACGAATAAGGATATTGCCTTGTTGCTCGGCATCAGTCCCCGCACGGTCAATAAACACACGGAAAATATCTATATGAAACTCGGCGTTGAGACCAGAACGGCGGCTTCCTCGGTAGCCATGGATAAACTTTTGGCTTTTATGTAAAAAAAATGGACATTTCGATCAGACAAAATTCCTCACATCAGCAAATTTCCGGCATTTTACTTATCGGGCAATTCCATTTCCCGCGGTTGCCTTAACATATCTGTAAAGTTATTATTTCTCTTTTACAAATCGAGGAGATAATTTAATGAGTGAAAAAGGCGTGGAGATTGCTCCCGCGGAAGGAAAATTGGGAATTTTATTGGTCGGACTCGGTGCGGTCAGCACGACGTTCGTGGCCGGAGTTGAAGCGATCAAACGCGATATTTCAAAACCGATCGGAAGTCTAACGCAAATGGGAACGATCCGTCTCGGCAAACGCACGGAGAACCGCGTGCCAATGATCAAGGATTTTGTCGGCTTGGCGGAACTGGACGATATCGTTTTCGGGGCGTGGGACATTTTTGAAGAAAATGCTTTCGATGCGGCGATGAATGCGGGCGTTTTGGAAAAGGATCTGTTGAATCAGGTTTCCGAACAGCTGGCTTCATTAAAACCGATGAAAGCCGTGTTTGATAAGCGTTATGTCAAACGGCTCGACGGGCAGAACATCAAGGAAGGCAAGAACAAAATGGAACTTGCCGATCAGTTGATGCAGGACATCGCTCAATTCAAACAGAAAAACAACTGCGACCGGCTCGTCATGGTCTGGGCGGCTTCGACGGAAATCTTCTTGGAACCGACGGCGATTCACGAATCAATCGAAGCGTTTGAAAAGGCTCTCTATGACGATGACGAAAATATCGCTCCTTCGATGATCTATGCTTATGCGGCGATCAAATCGGGCGTGCCGTTCGCCAACGGAGCTCCGAATCTGACGGTGGATATTCCCGCTTTGACAAAATTAGCCGAAGACGAAGGAGTTCCCATTTGCGGAAAGGATTTCAAGACCGGACAAACTTTGATGAAAACTATCTTAGCACCGGGATTGAAATCAAGGATGCTCGGACTCGACGGCTGGTATTCGACGAATATTTTGGGAAACCGCGACGGCGAAGTTCTGGACGATCCCGAAAATTTCAAAACAAAGGAAGAATCGAAACTCTCGGTTTTGGAAACGATCCTCCAGCCCGATGTTTATCCCGATCTTTACGACGGTTTTTCGCACGTCGTTCGCATCAACTATTATCCGCCGCGCGGCGATAATAAAGAAGGTTGGGACAACATAGACATTTTCGGCTGGCTCGGCTACAAGATGCAGATCAAGGTTGATTTTCTGTGCCGCGATTCGATCCTGGCCGCACCGCTTGTGCTTGATCTCGCTCTCTTTATGGATCTGGCGAAACGGGCGAACTTGAAAGGCGTGCAGGAATGGCTTTCGTTTTACTTTAAAGCACCGCAGACCGCTCCGGGACTTTATCCCGAACACGATATTTTTATTCAGTTGAAAAAACTGAAAAACACTCTGCGGCACTTGAAGGGCGAAGATCTGATCACGCATCTCGGGCGTGAATACTACGATTAGAAAATGGAAAACAGCCGGTTCAGTTTCCTTCGGTCAAATGCGTTACTTTTATCAATCGCATTTGTGAGCGGACTGGCTGTTTTGGAATTTTTCTTTCTTTCACACGCACAGGAAGTATATTCGTTATCAATTCATTATAAATACGGCATCTATTCAAGACTTTTTGCCGTTTTGTTTTTGGCATTTGTTTCGGTGCTTTTGACGGGATTTTTTGTCTGGTCGGGGCTCGCTTCGCCGTATCCGTATCGCATCATTTATTTTTTGGTTTTTTGCCTCGCCGTTCTGACCGAATACGGTTATCAATATGCCTTTCGCCGATTTACCGTGTTTGAAGATTTCGAAAACGCATATATCGGGGCGGATTGGAACATCATCGGGAACGCCGTCGGAATGTATTTCAATTTTTGGGGAATAATACCGTGTCTGGTCTTCGGTCTTCTGCTCGTCTTCGCAAAACCGGCGGTAAAAAATGGCTGGATACCTCTATTGATCTCGTTTTGTTTGCCCGCCGCATTCTTTTTCTTCACGGCTTATTTTACGCATAACAATTTTCTGACCGTTTCGCCGTCGGCATTTTACCGCACGGCGGTTGATTTTCCCGTCAGATGGAACTTCGGCTCGATCCATACCGCACCGCACCGCGTCATGTATCACACACGCCGTCAGGCACTCGAATACCGGGCGGAAGAAAAACCGAAAAACAACATCGTGTTTATCATTGATGAATCGGTTCGCGGCGATCATCTGAGTTTAAACGGTTACAACCGTCCGACAAGCATTTTTCTCGAAGAATTGGAGCGGAAAAAACTTCTGATAAATTGGGGTTTGGCGGTTTCGGGGACGACGTGCAGTATTTCTTCAAACAATCTTTTGCTGACGGGATTAAATGAACTTCCCGATCCGGATTTTAAGGTTTATAAACTGCCGAGCCTTTTTCAATATGCCAAAGCCGCCGGTTATAAAACGATGTATGTTGACGGACAGGTTTCAAAGGTCTGGTTCGGCAAACCTTCCGATACCGAGTTTATTGACCGGAAATTAACAATCGAAGATTTCAGAGGTTTGAAACCTTCCGAAATTGATGCGGAAATCGCCCGCCGTGTCAGAAAAATACTCGAAAATTCGAGCGGAAATTTTATCTGGATAAGTAAGGCCGGAATTCATAAACCGTATCATTCGGCCTATCCGCCTGAAGAAGCCGAATTTTTGCCGGTGGCGGAATCCGATAATTCGAGAGGTTTTTATGATCTGAGCGTCAGCCTTGAAGCGACCGTCAATGATTACGACAACGCCGTCCGCTACAACTCGCACAATTTTTTTACAAATCTGATCGGCGAAAACTTGCCGGAAAATTCTGTATTTCTTTATACATCGGATCACGGACAGACTTTGCGGGAAAACGGGGCGACGGTTTCACATTGTGCGAACTCAAAACCCGAAGCGACCGTTCCGCTTTTTGTCATTGCCGATGAGAAACTTCTGCCCGACATTGATCCGGAATTTAAAGCCTCGCATTCGAATATCTTTGCAA
>JBGTRS010000492.1:0-3667 GCA_041940665.1 Pyrinomonadaceae bacterium
GACGGCCAAAGGCTATTCGGCTGAAAAACCGCGTTGGTCGCCGGACGGAAAATATCTGGCATTTTTAGCTTCTCGCGGAAAAGACAAAGAGGGGAAAGATTTACCCTCCCAAGTCTGGACGCTCAATCGTCTCGGCGGTGAAGCCCAAGCCGTAACTGACGTCAAACAGGGCGTAAAGGGTTACGAATGGTCGCCGGACGGGAAAAGAATGGTTCTACTCATCCGCGATCCGAAACCGCATGAGTTGACCGAAGATAAGGAAGACGATAAAAAACCGAAGCCGTATGTGGTTGACCGCCTGCAATTCAAACGCGATTATATCGGCTATCTGGACAGATTCCGCACGCATCTATACGTTCTAAATATCGAAAGCGATGACGACAACGCCAAGAAAAACCCGACACAGATAACTTCGGGCGATTTCGACGATTCCGAGCCCGTCTGGAGTCCCGACGGCAAATCAATCGCCTTTGTCAGCAATCGCTCGGAAGAGCCGGATTCCAATCCGAACACCGATATTTGGATCGTTTCGGCGGATAATACCGACAAAGGCAAAACGCTTTTGCAGGTGACAAAAAATCCGCGTGAAGATTCCGATCCGGTTTGGAGTCCCGACGGACAGACGATCGCTTATATTACCGTTACGGCACCGCTCAAAACTATGTGGTATGCGACGAATCATCTCGCCACCGTTTCGGCAAAGGGCGGACAGCCGAAAATCTGGACGGCCCAATTAGACCGAAATCCGCTCAAACCGAAATTTGCCAAAGACGGCAAAGCGGTCTGGTTTATATTGGAAGACAAGGGCGAACAGAATCTTGCTTCAATAGATTTATCGAGCGGAAAGATCAACCGTCAGATCACGGGCGAGACAACCGTTCTGGATTTCGATCAAAGCGGCGAAGTGCTGGCAACTTTGATCTCCAAACCCGCTCTGCCGAATGAAGTTTTCTTGTTTGAAGGCGGCCAAATAAAACAGCTGACCTTTTCCAATCAAAAACTGCTCGATGAACTCAAACTTTCGTCGGCCGAAAAGATAAATTTTAAAAGCAAGGACGGCACACCGGTCGAAGGATTTATGTATAAACCGATCGGCTACAATCCTTCGATGAAATATCCGACGATTCTCTGGATTCACGGCGGTCCCGTTTCGCAATACGATTACCGGTTTGACATCGAACCACAACTTTTTGCCGCCAACGGTTATCTCGTTCTGCAGATAAATCCGCGTGGCTCATCGGGTTACGGCGAAGCATTTTCCTACGCACTTTTTGCCGATTGGGGAAATCTCGATTTTCAGGACGTGATGGCCGGAGTTGATTATGCGATTGCGAACGGTTATGCCGATAGCGAAAGATTAGGTGTCGGCGGCTGGTCTTACGGCGGAATTTTGACAAATTACGTTATTACGCAAACAACCAGATTCAAAGGAGCGGTTTCGGGAGCGAGCGAAGCGAATTATCGTGCTAACTACGGACACGATCATTATCAAATGTGGTGGGAAGTCGAACTCGGCTTGCCTTGGGAAAACGCCGAAGCCTGGGAACGCATTTCACCGTTCAATAAAGTTGACAAGATCACAACGCCGACCTTGTGGATCGGCGGTGCGTTGGATTGGAACGTGCCGATCTTAAATTCCGAACAGATGTATCAGGCGATGAAACGCCTGGGACGCGAAACGCAACTCGTCGTTTACCCGGATGAATTTCACGGCATCAGACGCCCGACCTTTCAAAAAGATAGGTTTGAAAGATATTTGGGTTGGTATGGAAAATACGTGAAAGGTGATAAATAGGTGAAAGGTGATAAGTGATAGGTGATAGGTAGCTGGTAATTGGTGATTGGTAATAACAGGTAATTGGTGATTACAATCCAGCTACCAACCACCAACTACCAATTACCAATTACTTTTTACCAATCACTTTTTTCCAAACGTATCGAAAATTGCCAAAATTCCGAAATATGCCAAACAAATGATCGCCGTCCACTTAAGATAGGCGGGAACATTCGGATAAAACCAGACGATCAGAGGCATGGCGATCAAAAGAATTGCCGTGAAAATGATCGTCAAAAGTTTTAATCTCGTCGCCCGCGAAGGATAGGCAAATTTGACGGGAACGAAATGAAGTATCGAAAAAATGACGATGATCGCCGCGTTTCCGGGTTCGGTTAACGAAAAAACGAAAACGAGATAAAAGACGACCGCATTCCACATCACGGGAAAACCGACGAAGTAAAAATCCTCGGAAACCATTCCCTCTTTGCCGTAATAGATCGCCGAAACGAGTAAGATCAAAAAAGTCAGAGGCAGATTCCAGCTCTCATAAACCAACCCGGCTTGATGGAAAAAATAGGCGGGAATGACGGCGTAATTTACAAAATCTACAACATAATCAATCGTTTTGCCGTCAATCTTCGGCAAAACTTCGTTCGTCTTGAACTTCCGTGCAAAACTGCCGTCAATGCCGTCAATCACCAGGGCGACCAGAAGCCAGGCCATTGCCAGACGCCAACTTTTAGCGTTGATCGCCAAGATCGCCATAAAACCCGCCAGCAAACCCGAAGCCGTGAAAATATGCACACACCACGCCAAAAGTTTGCTTGAGATTTTATAGCTTTGATTCATCGAGGAATTTTTTACTTTTTTTGAATTGCCGTCTGCTTTAGCTGACGGAAAAAGTGGAATAAAGAAACAGGCTTTAGCCGAAAATTTAGCTAAAGCAAAAAAGGATGATTGATAATTTTTTTTATTTTTGGCTAAAGCCTAGGATTATGTTGAATACCAAAATCCGTCAGCTAAAGCAGACGGCAATTCATTTTATGATTCAAATTTGCCATCATCCTTGCGACATCGCCAGAATTTTATCGAAATGCTCGTTTGAAACGGGCATTACCGAAAGCCGCGATTGACTGATGAGTTTTAATCCTTCAAAAAACTTTTCCGCTTTGATGTCCTGCAAGGTAACTTTATTTTCAAATTTTTCGACCGGAGCGATGTCCACCCAGGTCCAGCGTTCGTCCTCCGGGCTTTCATAACCGCCGTCGGAGACGACTTTGGCGACGCCCGTAACGGCTTTTGTTTCGCCCGAATTGTAAAAAAGAACGAGATCATCCTTTTTCATCTCCCGCATAAAATTCCGGGCTTGATAATTTTTGACCTTTTTCTTTTTATTTTGGGCAAGTATTCTGTTCGTTTATTTAATTCCAGAAACATTAAATCCTTGTAAAATGTATTTTTGAAAAATTGAAAAAACAATCAAAATTGGAATGACCATAAAGGTCGCTCCTGCCATTTGTAACGCATAATTATTACCATGTTGTCCTTGAAGTAACTGCAACCCAACAGATAACGTATAATATTTTTCATCGTTAGCAATGATCAACGGCCATAAGAATGAATTCCAACCGCCGATAAAAGTCAAGATCCCTTGAACAGCTAAGATTGGACGACTAACAGGTAAAATGATTTTGAAAAAGATATACCATTCACTAGCACCATCTAACCGAGCTGCTTCAAGCATTTCATTGGAGATGGTATTCATAAATTGTCGGAATAAAAAGATCCCAAAAGCCCCTGCTAAACCTGGTAAAACGATTCCAATCAACGTATTTGTCAACCCTACAGAGTTCAGTAATAAATAAACAGGAATCATGGTTACTTGTCCAG
>JBGTRS010000493.1:0-3666 GCA_041940665.1 Pyrinomonadaceae bacterium
TATTGCACAAGGTAAGTCTGCTGAATGGATTGCAAAGAAAATGGGAGTTGATGCTAAAACTATTAAAGCATTGATGGCTGGATATAAAGAGGCCTATGAAGTTGGTACAGATGAGTATCGTGAGTATATTGAAAAGTTAACGCCAGGTGAAGTTGATGAAGCATCTGCTCGTGCTGATGCAATGCGCCATATGCGTGGAGGTAGTAAAGTTGATCCTGCTGATGTAGATACGTCTGCTTCTGATGATGTTTTCGATATTAGGCTTTAAAGTGTCGCCGACTTTCTGGATTTTTTCAGCTTCTTCCGGGTAATTGCAAAATGTCGTCACGCCGACGAGCCGATCGCCCGCCCCGACCGCAAAAATAATTTCCGTTAAGTTTGGAGCGAGCGAAACCGCTCTTTTAACTTCAGCCGCCAGAGCAATCTTTTTACCGAGATCATCTGTTACCTCGCGTGTGATTGGCGGTTTCGCAGTTTCGGAAACTTCGCTTTTACAACTCGCAAAAGCGAATAAAACAAAAACGAACAAGACCCGAACTAAAATTTTTCCCGAATATATTTTCATCAGCAATAAAAAAATCCCGTCTATTTCGTCCGCGTTTTCGGACAAGATAAACAGGATTTTTTTTGAAAATTTTTCCAGGTTTAACCAAAAGCCTTGACGCGAGACTTCAAACATTTACGGCTAAAATTTGCTTTATTTTACGGTTTTCTGACTTATTCGGATTTTAGTTTTTGGATTTTGGATTTTGGAGATTTTACTTGACGTAAATCCAAAACCTAAAATCTAAAATCTAAAATCGTCTTCACAGTGACGCGATCGTGCGGGAATTTCACCCGGCTTGCCCGAAAAACAGAGCGTTTTAGACTAAAAAGAACTTGCTCAAACAATTCTTGAGTGAAAGGCAAAGTATCACGCAAATGCAATAAAAGTCAATTGAAATTCGTCCAAATGGATTTAAACGAAAAATAAAGCTATTCTTTTGAATATAAAGCAATTTCAGAAAAATCCTTTAAGATCAGAAAAAATATGGAAAACGAAAAAAAAGTAATGGCGATAATTTTGGGCGGCGGGGCGGGAACGCGGCTTTTTCCTCTGACGCAGGAACGGGCCAAACCGGCCGTCCCTTTGGGCGGTAAATACCGTCTGGTTGATGTGCCGATCTCGAACTGCATCAATTCCGATATTTTGCAGATATTTATTTTGACGCAATATAATTCCGCCTCGTTGAATCGCCATATTGCCCGCACCTACCGTTTCTCCAATTTTTCACGCGGTTTTGTCGAGATTCTCGCCGCCGAACAACGCCGCGATTCGCCGCAATGGTTTCAGGGCACGGCGGACGCGGTTCGGCAGATCATTCCGCATATCCGCGATTGGGGCGTCAATACGGTTCTCATTCTCTCCGGCGATCATCTCTACCGGATGGATTACCGGCAGTTTCTTAAAAAACATTTCGACACGAACGCCGATGTGACGATCTCGGTAATTCCCTGCACACCGAATGAAGCCGAAGGTTTCGGACTTCTGAAAACCGATGAACACGGCAAGATCATTGAATTTAAGGAAAAACCGAAAGGCGAAGAACTCGAAAAAATGCGGGTTGATACGACCCGTTTCGGTCTTTCGGAAGAAGAATCGGCCGATCGTCCATACTTGGCTTCGATGGGAATTTACGTTTTCGATTACCGCCGGATGGTCGAATTATTAAGTGGAGATGAGTCACGTTTCGACTTCGGCGGCGAGATAATTCCGGCTTCGATCAAAACCCTGAATGTGCAGGCCCATCTTTTTAACGATTACTGGGAAGACATCGGAACGATTCGGGCTTTTTACGAAGCCAATCTCGATCTGGCAACCAATGTTCCGAAGTTCAATTTCTTCAATGCCGAAGCCCCGATCTATACACGCAGTCGTTATCTGCCGCCGTCAAAAATTCAAAACAGCGACATCAATTCGACGATGATCAGCGAAGGCTGTATTTTGGAAGGCATTTACGCCAACCGCTCGATCATCGGTCTGCGAAGCCGAATTGATAAAGGGGCGAGAATCGAAGATTCGATCGTCATGGGTGCGGATTTTTACGAAACTTTTGAGGAGATTCAAACGAACGAAGCCAACGGATTTCCGCATATCGGTATCGGTAAGAACACGATCATCAAAAAAGCGATCATTGATAAAAACGCCCGCATCGGCAAAAACGTCAAACTCATCAATGAACGTGAAGTCGAAGAGGAAGACGGAGAAAATTATCACATCCGTGACGGCATCATCCTCGTTCCGAAAAATGCCGTCATTAAAGATGGGACGGAGATATAAAGGTAAAAAGGTAAAAGAGTGAAAAAGTTTAGTTGTTTTTACATGGTATTCCTTTAATAAGTTATTTCCTTAAATATCGCGTAGCGATTATCTGAATTTAGGCGTGTCTTTTAAGGCACGTTAAACGATAGGTTAATATTTACTTGTCGCGTCAGCGACAATTGATTATAAGTTTTTTTCAATTGTCGCTGACGCGACAAGTAAATCAACTAAACCAAGACCGTGCAATAAATTGCACGGCTAAAATCACAAAGTCGCTAACGCGACCAACAAAGGTTATCTATTTTTATAGAAAATACTTGATTGTCTCTATAATGCAAAATCTTTTTCACTCTTTCTCATTTTAAACATTTCCACCTTACTTGGGCAGGTTTTTATCGAGCATCCGCCAGACTTTGCCGACCCAGACGCCGTAAAAATTCGGTTCCATTTTCGGGAATTTCGTCACCAGACTAATCTCATAGACCGTGACGACATCGGAAGCCATCGTGTTGTCGTGAACGGCGACCGCCGCCGGCAAGCCGTAGCGGGTCGGCCGGCCGAGTGCATCGCGTTCCGCCACAAACCAATCGCCGATGATGGAAACTTTTTTGATCTTCGTGCCTCGAGCGGTATTTCCGCCCCAATCCGGCAAACCGTTCATAAATCTCATACCGGCCGAAGATAAAGCGGCGGGCGAACCGGCCGAGGTGCCGGAGATATTTCCCTTCCAGGTGCGGCTTTGCAAAACCTTCATTTCTTCGGCTTTATAATCTTTTAAAGCCTCTTCGACTTCCGCCGAAAGTTTCGCCGTGCGGCGTTCGATCATCGCATTGCCCGGATCAAACAGCGGGGCGATGGTCAGAAGATTTCTCGATTCCTCGATCGCTTTAACGCGGTAAATTTCGTGTAAGTTTTTCAAAGTGTCGGGATTCGTCCCGAAATCTTTGATGTGTTTGAGAGCGATCAGAGCGTTTTTTTCTCCGGCGGTTTCGAGATAGCTGAATCTGTCCATGATGAATTTGTAATCATTGCCGACATCATAATCCAATTTTAAGGGCTGAAATTTGCTCGACAATTCGCCCGAAACTTTCCAATCCTGATCGACATTGCCGGCGTATTTTTGAGCGAAACCTTTCAAAAACTCGCCGTATTCATCCTGCAAAAAGCGGGTCTGCGTCATTCCGTCCAGAGCCTTCTGATAGTTCGGATAATTTTTCCCGATAACATCGCTGACACCTTCCGGCATACGGAAATCCTTTATTTTATAGACCTTTTCATAAATATCGTGAACCTTTTCCGCATCTTCTTCCATTTCGACTTCGGATTGTCCGAAAACGGCAAAGGCGGAAAGCGTCACCAACAGC
>JBGTRS010000494.1:0-3649 GCA_041940665.1 Pyrinomonadaceae bacterium
TCCCATGATCGCGTGAACTTCGCCCTTTTTGATCTGCAAGTTCAAGCCCTTCAAAATATTCTTGCCGTCAATGGCAACGTATAAATCTTTAATTTCTAATAACATTTTTCTTAAAATTTCCCTTGTCTAATTTAAAATCTTTTCCATCGCAAAAAGCGGTGTGCCGAAAAAACCTTCGACATCTTCCAATCGCTTAAAACCGTTTTTCTCATAAAGCCGGATTGCTTCGTGCAAAAAAGGCGTCGTGTATAAAAACAGCTTTTCAAAATGTTCTTCAACCGCGTAATTTTCAACCGCTTCGAGCAATTTCCGCCCGACTCCAAAACCCTGTGCTGTTGGCAAAACCGCCATACTGCGGATATATAATCTTTCGCCCTCATCAACCGCCGAAACCGTTCCGATGATTCTTTCATTTTTCAAAGCCGTCCAGATTCGGCCTTTTTCCGCAAATCTTTTTTGCACTCTCTCGGCATCGAGGATCGTCACGTCAAAAGCTTCCGCCGTATATAAATTTTCAAACGGCGTAAAAGCCTCTTTCAAAATTCCGGCGATCGCCGCCGAATCTTTTTCGGAAGCCATCCATATCTGCACATTAGCCATCACCGCCTCATCCGGTTTTCAAATGACTTCCGCCGTTTGGACTTTCGGTGCGTAGAGTTTTTTGATCTCTTCCAGATCATCAAAAAACAAACCTTCACCGACGGGCTGAATTGATCTCAAAACCAGATTTTTCCAATCCGGATCAGCCAGATTTTCGATAACCCAGCCGATCAGATATTGCTGTGCCAGACAACCGCCGGCCGTGGCAACTTGGCCGTGAGCGACAAAAGGCTTTTCGATAACTTCAATGCCGAAACTCTCCAAGACCGCTTTCGAGGTCGGATATGTTGTCGCCGTTTTTCCTTCCAAAAGTCCGAGTTTTGCCAGGATCAGACTTCCCGAACAAATTGATCCGATCAACTGTTTTTCGGGATTTAAATCGAATTTCGCCAGCCAACTTTCATCCGCGATCTGCTCGCGTGTGCCCTGTCCGCTGACAAAAAGAACCGCATCTGCTTCGTTCGCTTCTTCGATCCGCCCGTGGGTTTTGATCTCGATATTCGTTGCCGAATAATGCGTATCGTTCTCGCCCAGAATCTTTACTTCCCAATTCTCGACGCGGACACGATTGAGCAGATCCCACATTAAAAACAGGTCAACATCCGTAAATTTATCGAATATAACAATCGCAATTTTCATAACTTTATATAAATGCCTCCTTCGAGTTGGATACATCCAAATAAAAATACTTCACCTCGCCGAACATAAATGTTTCTTCCAGAAATTCGACGAGTCCCGTGTCAATATCGTAAACCGCACCGATCAGGCCGATCTCTTTCGTTTCGATCATTTCACGCAAGATCATACTGCGTTCGATGACCGCCTCGATGCTTCTTTTGACCTGAATTCTCGCCACCTTTTCGACGAACTCATCGTTTTCCGCCGTGCGGTTTTCCGTAACCGTCTTTTCAAAATAAACCGACGGCTGAATTTTATTAAGAAGCGTCGAGAGATTTCCCAACTGGACGTTGTCACAAGCCCCTTTGATCGCCCCGCATTTGGTGTGTCCGAGAACGACGATAAGCTTCGATCCGGCGACTTTGCAGGCGAATTCCATACATCCCAGAATGTCTTCATTGATGACATTTCCGGCAATGCGGATCGAAAAAATATCGCCCAGACCCTGATCGAAAATAAGTTCGGCAGACGTGCGGCTGTCAATACAGCTTAAAATTGCCGCAAACGGAAATTGCCCGTCGCGGGTTTCGTTGACCTGTTCGAGCAGATCGCGGTGGCTTTTTAAGTTTTTGACAAAGCGTTCGTTGCCCTCGCGTAAATATTCCAAAGCCGTTTCAGCCGTCGTGTTCGCTTGTGTTTCCTTCGTATGTGTTCTCATCCGATCGTTTTTTCCTTTAAAATTTTCGCTTCCTTGTTCCAACGCCAAAACCCGCGTAAGTGCATCATAAAAAATATCGTGCTACCGATAATGACGGGAAAACTCCCCGTCAAAGTTCCGAAAGTTATCCAGCCCAAACTCGCCGTCATAAACAAAACAAAACCGAATTTGTTTTTATTGCCGAGCAGATAAACTCCCAACAAACCGCAAACAGTCGCTATCCAATCAACTCCGTAAAATTGCAGAAATTGCATTTAATTGCCTCTATATTCTTTTTTCAAAATTGACATAAAAATCAGCGAATCGCGTCCGGTTTCGCTCTTGTAACATTCCCGCCAAACGCCTTCCATCAAAAAGCCTTCCGATTCATAAAGATTTCTCGCCCGTTCATTACGATCCACAACATCGAGCCACAAACGATGAGCATTTAATTCCCCAAACGCCATTTTCTTTGTCAAACGCAGAGCCTTTCTGCCGTAACCTTTTCCTTTTTCCGAAACGACGATCCGCCGGAATTCGATATTTTCATTTTTATCCTGCAATCCGGCTAAAATTAAATATCCGACCGCTTTTTCTTCCGCTTCAATTATCAAATGGCGAAAATCTTCATCCGTTAAATACTTTTTATGTTCTTCCGCATTTTGAGCAGTGACAACACCCGCATTTGACGCTTCCCGTTCGATCCGGACGACAAAATTCAGATCATTTTCAGATGTCGGACGTAACTTCAAACTCATTCCTTTACCGCCGCAATTGCCTGAATTTCGATCTTTGTCCCGAAATGCAAATCCTTGACGGGAACTATCGCTCTGGCAGGTTTGTGTTCGCCCAAAATCCGTTTATAAACTTCGTTCACCTTATCCCACAATTCCATTTCCGAAACATAGATCGTCATCTGCAAAACGTGGTCCAAATCGCTGTTCGCCTCTTTCAAAATCGCTTCGACATTCCGTAAAGCGATTTCGGTCTGTTTTTCAATCGCCCCGGTTTCAACCTCGCCCGTGGCGTGATTCATCGGCAATTGTCCCGACACAAAAATTAAGCCGTTATGCTCAACGGCCGGTGAATAATGCCCTTTCGGTTCGGGGGCGTTCGATAAATTGATCTTTTTCATTTTTTAACCAACGCTGTTTTCCAATTTCAATCCAAGCAATTTCTGTGCTTCGACCGCGTATTCCATCGGCAGTTCGCGGAAGACTTCTTTGCAGAAACCGTTGATGATAAGCGAAATCGCGTCTTCTTCTGAAAGCCCGCGTTGCTGTAAATAAAACAATTGCTCTTCGCTGATTCTCGAAGTCGTCGCTTCATGTTCGACCCGTGCCGTGTTGTTCATCACTTCGATATACGGAAAGGTGTTCGCTTCGCAACGGTCGCCGATGAGCATCGAATCGCACTGCGTGTAATTTCTTGCTCCTTCCGCTTTCGGCATAACTTTGACCAGACCGCGATATGAATTATTCGATTTTCCGGCGGAAATTCCTTTTGAAATGATCGTCGAGCGGGTGTTTTTGCCGAGATGGATCATTTTTGTTCCCGTGTCGGCAACCTGTGCATTATTGGTCAATGCAACCGAATAAAATTCGCCGATCGAATTATCGCCCTGCAAAATAACGCTCGGATACTTCCAGGTGATCGCCGAACCGGTTTCAACCTGCGTCCAACTGATCTTCGAATTTCGCCCGCGGCACGCTCCGCGTTTGGTGACGAAATTGT
>JBGTRS010000495.1:0-3641 GCA_041940665.1 Pyrinomonadaceae bacterium
TGGAGCATTCTTCGGGCCTCGAGTTTAAAAGACACTGTTACCCCGTCGTCGATAACCTGGTCTTTGGCGGTGCCAAGTATGTCCGACCGAAAATTGATGCCCCAGCGGGTGCGGTCGATCATAAAAGAAACCGACTCGGCTTGCAGGCTGTCACCGCTGATGAACATGCGCACCGGCACGTTTACCAGGTGTGTTTGACCTTTGATCGTCAGGGCGCCGCGAATGATCCAGTTGAATGCCGGTTGGCTGCTGGGCTGGATTTCGGCGATTTCAAAACCGGCTTCCGGATATTTTTTTACATCAAAAAAAGTGATGTTTATTTTTGCGGTACATAAATAAACTCGTCGTTATCAGCTTAAAAAAGTTAAATACATTATGTTAAAAGCGATTGAACTTTCAAAGACATACGAAGACAAAGTTGCTCTGAATTCACTTGATTTAACTGTGGAAGCAGGTGAGATCTACTGTCTACTTGGAGCGAACGGAGCAGGAAAAACGACAACCATAAACCTGTTCCTAAATTTTGCAAAACCGGATACCGGAAAAGCTCTGGTCAAAGGTATAGACGTTTCAGAAAAACCGTTTGAAACCAAGAAATACATTGCTTATATTCCGGAGCAAGTCAATCTTTATAAAAATTTGAGCGGGCTTGAAAATCTAGAATACTTTTCTGCGTTGGCAGGTAACGGTAATTATACGAAAGCACAATTATTCCATTATTTAGATGAGGTTGGATTAGATAGAGAAGCGGCTGAACGCAGAGTTGCGGGCTATTCAAAAGGAATGAGGCAAAAGGTAGGTATCGCCATTGCTTTGGCAAAAAAAGCGGAGGTTTTGTTGCTTGATGAACCGACAAGTGGTTTAGATCCGAAAGCTTCAAATGAGTTTTCCGAACTATTAACCAAACTCGCTTCACAAGGATGTGCCGTCTTAATGGCGACACATGATTTATTTAGAGCCAAAGAAACAGGCACAACAGTGGGCATAATGAAACACGGAAATTTGATGACCGAGATGACGACCAGGGAGATCGGCCATACCGACCTTGAAATGATTTATCTCGAGAATATGAAAAATTAAAAGCTGGTCCGAAAAATATTTATAAATGATTAAAAATTACTTTATCACATTGCTCATTTTGTGGGGTTGTTTGCAGATAGTGCAAGCACAAGACCAGGGAGCGATCTTTGGAAAGGTTGTTGATTCCGAAAACACACCGATTGCCGGAGCGACCGTTGTGCTTGAAGGAACCGATCAGGAAACAGTTACTAACAAGGAAGGTATTTTTTCTTTCGAAAATATACGAAATGGTAAATACCAATTGATTGTTCAGGTAGATAATTTTCAGCCGAAATCAGAAATATACATACAGAATTCAAATGAAGAAAATCAATTGATCATTGTCCTGGAAAGATTGACGGCAACGGTCAATATTGAAGGGCGAATCGGCGAATATCACACGGACGATACGACCGTTTACACGAAGATTCCGACCCGCTTGATTGATACTCCTCAAGCCATCACATCCGTTTCGCCGCAACTGATTCTTGATAGTGCGGCGACGGATGTTGATGATGTTTACAGATTTTCCGCCGGACTAAATGAATCAACCTACAGCTCGGTTGTATTCCGCGGTTTTACCCAACGCGAAACACTCTTTAACGGAGTCCGTGGAAATCCATACGGTTCGCTTGAAGGCGATGTCAACAATTCGGGATTTTCGACGAGTATTTTGCGGCTCTCGAACGTCGAAAGAGTCGAAATCTTAAAAGGTCCGGCATCGGTTTTATTCGGTTCGTCTGAACCGGGAGGAATTTTGAATTTCATCACGAAAAAACCGGGAACTGAATTTAACGGTTCGGCCGGTTTTCGCTTCGGTCAATTCGGTTTGGCCGCGGGAAATGCTGATGTCAGCGTTCCTTTGAGTAAAAATGTATATACAAGATTTGCCGGCTTCGTGGAACGACGCGGAAATTTTAGAAACAATGCCGAACTCGAAAATCAGAACTACATCGCCAATCTTCTGTGGCAACCGTCCGATCAAACCCGCGTACTATTTGAATATGAATTCATCCGGCAAAATCAGCCCGGTCAACGTTTACGCGGGATTCCCGTTACACCCGAGGGCACATTTTTGACCGATATTTCCTGGTCGGCAAACGAACCGACCGATTTTGTTGATCTGGACGCAAATGTTTTTCAGGCGAACTTGAGTCAGGATTTTCTGCTCGATGGCAGATTTGAAGCGACATTTCGTTTTTTGACAAACGAACGAAACGAAGAATATCACGAACCACGCGGGTTGCTTGCCGATGGCCGCTCGATGACACGGGAATTCCGTGATCAGTTACGCACCAATAAAGATTTGAGTTTGACGCTCAATATTTACAAACCATACATATTTAAAAACTTCGGTACACATACATTTAATGCCGGTTTAGAATTTTACCGCCAAGACCACGATTTTATTTTCAATCGGGCGAGAGAAATACCGACTATTGATCTATTCAATCCCGTTTATGGTCAGGTTGATATTTCAAGTTATAACATCATTCCGATCGCTAACGATATAGCCAAACCGAGCCGCATCGGATTTTATTTCCAGGATCAAATTTCGTTCAACAAATATTTCCAAGTTGTCGCAGGCGGAAGAATCGAGCGATATGATGACGAGGGTCTTTCCGGCGAAGATATTTTGCTGGGAAGTGATACCTCGTTTACCGGCAGAATAGGGGCGGTCATTAAACCTTTGGACAATTTTGCTGTCTTTGTGAATTTTTCGAACAGTTACGTTCGTCCGAGCATCTTGGCACAAACGCCGACCGCTAACGGACCGTTTGAGCCTGAACGCGGAAGGCAATTCGAGGGCGGGATCAAAGCGGAACTCATTGATCGTCGTCTGTTTATCACGGGTTCTGCTTATCAAATAAACAAAACCGATGTTTTGCGACCCGATCCGGAATTCGGACCGATCGGCAATAATTTCAATGCACTTTTGCAATCGGGTGAAGTTCGCAATCGCGGCATTGACCTGGATATTACGGGGGCGATCACGCCGCGTTGGAATATGACTTTTAATTATGCATACATTGATTCTGAAATTTTGGAAGACAACGATCCGGAATTGATAGGTTTACCGCTGGCCAACGTTTCTCCACAGACAGTCGGATTTTTTACACGTTACGATATCACGAAACAAATCGGGATTGGATTTTCCGGTCAATTTGTTGACGAAAGACTCGAACCGTTCGCGGGAATCAAAGCTCCCGCCTACGAAGTATTTGATCTGAGTTATTACCACACGTTTGTAAGGCGTTTTCGGGTTGACTTAAAACTTGAAAATATCGCCGACAAAAAATATGCGGTAAGTTCACTGTTTGCCGCACGAGCAGGTAATTTTCCAGGTCAACCGCGAACATTTACTTTCGGATTTACGATCTTATCGTTTAAGAAAGAATAGTTTTAATTGCCCGCTAAATTCGCGAAAAGTCACCAAAGTTTTTTTACAATTCTTTTTTCGCGTTCATTTGTGTTTTTTCACGGGCAAACAAATAAGATGAATTTTTCAAATATTCAAATAATAATTCTAAATGAAAACTAAATATATATTATTTATTTGCATACTTTTCAGTTCAATATTT
>JBGTRS010000496.1:0-3635 GCA_041940665.1 Pyrinomonadaceae bacterium
TAGTAAAATGGAGTTATGCAACCTGTAAATGATGTTGGATTTACATATGAATCAATTGTGTGGTTTGGCTAGTGTGATGAATACAAAAGACCACATGGGATTGCAAGAGGTTTAACTAAAGATGGTGTTTTATTGGAAGGCTAATTCCATCATGGAAATCATTTTAACGGATGGGCAAGAGAAATAAAATATGATGGGCAAGGATATTCAATCTAATGGAAGAAAGATGGCAAAATGCATGGCTACTGCATTATGGCAAATCAAAAATAAGTTCTTAGTGAAGCTCTTTGGGATTAAGGAAAACTTAACAATTAAAGGAAAACAAAAAATGCCTTTTTTGACATTTGGAGAAACCAAAGGAACTTGCGAAATTGCTTATGACGGCGTCAAAGGTGATTCTTACAGATTCCCGGACGGCGCGACCTGGACGATTTCCGATAGTTTCAGAACAAGAATTACGGGGTTCAAGGCGGTTTTGGCTCAAGGCAACGGAAAAAAAGTTCTTTCATTTGCCGGAACAGATTCTTTAGTGGATGTGGCGGTTGACATTGCCCAGGTTCTCGGCGGTCTGCCGACGCAATACAGACAGGCACTACTGCTGACGCAGGCGATGCGAAGCACCCAGGGCGACAATCTGATGCTGACCGGACATTCGCTCGGCGGCGGTTTAGCCTCTTATTGTTCGGTCATCACCCATCTGACCACCTACACGGTCAATCCCGCACCTTTGATCGGAGCCTTAACCTTCAGCGGTATGTTCGGAAGAAATGATCAGATTACGAATTTTGTCGCGGCCGGCGGCGAATTTGTCAGCAGTTCACCGGGCAGAAATCCGGGGATCGATGTTCCCGTTTCGGCGAACGGCAATGTCTTCACCCGCCATTCACTGGGAAATGTCGGCCCTTCCGTGCCCTTACCCGTCAAACTGTAAACGAGTTATTAATTTGAAAGGAGAAGTAATATATGAAACTTGATGTAATACATATTATGCAGGAAAAGCAGATGAGCTGCTGGCATGCTTCAGCACGAATGCTTTACGGATACAGACATTCAGCCTGTATCAATCCGCTTCCCGGTGAATACGAAGATAATCAGGGAATTACGGCGGAAGAATTTATAAACTTAGCCTGCGATATCGGCCTCGATACTCTGCCGCAGGTCAATCAATCATTTTCCTGGCGTTTTATAGACGATACTTTGGCAAATTACGGACCGATCTGGGCGGCGGGACAATGGAACGGAGTTAATCATATTGTTGTAATAACAGGCGTAGATGAGGACGGCACGCTCTATGTCAATGATCCGGCCTTCGGTTCTCCGGTTGTTCGCAACATATCCTGGTTTAATGCCCGGATTGATAAAAATGTTCCGATTCCGATGATGTATCTGCCGTAGACAAATTCGGTTTTAAATCTTAAGACTGAAAACCCCGCGAATTTTGATGAATTATCACCGATCATTTTCATTCGCGGATATTTTATTTATAATCATTCTGAAAACTGTAAATTAAAGTAATGAAATAACTTTATGCGTGATGAACTTTTAGGGTATTACGAACGTGAACTCATCTTCCTGCGTCGGATGGGAGCGGAATTCGCCCGCCGTTATCCGAAGATCGCCGCCCGGCTTTTACTCGATGAAGAAAAGGTCGAAGACCCGCACGTCGAGCGGATGATCGAAGCCTTTGCTTTTCTGACAAGCCGCGTTTCGCTCAAACTCGACGACGAACTGCCTGAGATCACCGAATCTTTCCTGAACGTTCTTTATCCGCATTATCTATCGCCGATTCCTTCGATGGCGATCGTCGAAATGTCTTACGGTTCGCCGAAAGATAAATTGACCTCGGTGCAAAAAATGGAACGCGGAGCGAAACTCAATTCGCGTCCGGTTGACGGAACGCCGTGCCGTTTCCGGACGACTTATGAAACCTATCTTTTTCCGCTTGAAATCGAGGATGCCGCTCTCGAGTCGCCCGCTCCGAAAGACGGACGCGGAATGTATGCCGACAGTTCCCTGCGGCTCAGTATGCGTTGCTACGGCGGTTCGAATCTCCACGAACTCAAGGTCGGCGGAACGGAAGAGCCGCCCGAATATATCAGGTTTTATCTGAACGGCGACCCGCAGCTGGTTTTTCCGCTCTATGAAATAATTTTTAACCACGCTTCGGCGGTCGAGTTTCGGGCAAAGGAAACTCCGCTCTCCGGCGAAACGATGAAAACGATTACCAATATTCAGTTAAAACTTCCCGATCCGGTCATTTTACCGGCGGCGGATGTTATCAAGGAGGTCGGTTTTACCGAAGAGCAGGGGATACTTCCCTACACCAAGCGGTCTTTTCCGGGCTATCGCCTTTTGACCGAGTATTTTGCGTTTCCGTATAAGTTTTTATTTTTCGATGTTCACGGAATAGACCAGGCGATCGCCAGAAAATTCGGCAGTCATTTCGATATTCTGATCCATTTAAAGGACATCACGCCGCCGATCGCTCCGATCACAAAAGAAACGTTCAAAATGGGATGCACCCCCGTCGTCAACCTTTTTAAACGAACGGCCGACCCGATCTATCTCTCCCAGCAAAAGTACGAATACCACGTCATCCCGGATGTCCACCGGCAAAAGACGACGGAAATCTATTCGATCGACGACGTCATCTCCGCCGATCCCCGCACCAACACAACGCGGGAATTTTCGCCCTTCTACTCGCTTCGCCACGCCTACGGCGAACAGATGGAAAAATCCTTCTGGTATGCAAACCGCCGGGCTTCGCAGAGAGAAGAAGACGATGGAACGGAAATGTTTCTGACCCTGGTGGACTCGGAATTCAACCCGCGGGTTCCGGCAACGGAAGTTCTGACCGTCAAGACGACCTGCACGAACCGGGATCTGCCCGGTAAACTTCCCTTCGGCGGAAAAGAGGGTGATTTTGAGATCGAAGGAGCGGCTCTGCTCTCCAAAGTCCGCTGTCTGACCAAACCGACGGAAACGCTGCGACCGCCGCAGAGGCGTTCGATTCAATGGCGGCTCATATCGCACTTGAATCTCAATTACCTGTCGCTCGTCAATAACGAGAACGGCTCGCCCGAAGGGATGCAGGAAATTCTGCATCTCTATAACTTCAGAGACAATTCGGCCACCCGTAATCAGATACTCGGAATAAAAAGTGTCGAATCGCAGACGGTCGTCCGAAGAATCGGTCAAAGGGTCGGGGCGGGTTTTGTCCGCGGACTCGAAACGACGATAACCTTCGATGAGGAACAATTTGTCGGAAGCGGTCTCTATCTTTTTGCCAGCGTGCTGGAAAGATTTTTGGGCGTTTATGCTTCGCTCAATTCCTTTAACCAACTCGTCATCAAGACCGAACAACGCGAAGGCGAGGTTAAACGCTGGCGGCCGCGAACCGGCGAACAGGTTTTACTTTAAATAATACGGTCTTTGGACTTTGGTTTTTGATCTTTGAGTTGTGTTTATTCACATTAAACATCAACGCAAAATGATGTATTTCCAAAACCGAAGACCAAAGATCGAAATAAATAAATGGCAAAAAATACGCCCCTAAATCAGGAACTTTACGATGAACCGTACCGGTTTGATTTTTTTCAAGCCGTCCGTCTCCTCGAAAAAATTTATTCTGACAA
>JBGTRS010000497.1:0-3634 GCA_041940665.1 Pyrinomonadaceae bacterium
GCCGGGGCAGAATACGGTACGGGAAGTTCCCGCGACTGGGCGGCGAAAGGAACTCTTTTGATGGGCGTCAAAGCCGTGATCGCCAAATCCTTTGAAAGAATCCACCGTTCGAACCTGATCGGAATGGGGGTTTTACCTTTGCAATTTAAAGAAGGCGAGTCGGCGGAATCTCTGGGTTTGGACGGCACGGAAACTTTTGATCTGACGGGTTTGGAAAGCGGGGAAGTGAAGCCTTTGCAAGACGTGACATTGAAAATAAAGCGGGCGGACGGTTCAGAGAGCGAAACAAATGTAACTCTGCGGATCGATACGCCGATCGAGGTCGAATACTACCGCCACGGCGGCATTTTGCAATATGTCTTAAGGCAGATCATCAATGAAAATAAATAAAGCGTTAAAAAGAGGCAAACTAAAAAGGTCAGGCGAATCATTCACCTGACCTTTTTTTATAATAACACCTTTCTTCAAATCTCAAGCAGCTAAAGGAATCTGAGGTGCGGTTTGCAGTTCGTCAAATCTGATCGGAACGGCTCCGTTATTTTTGGTTTCTTCCTTACGCATTTCATACCACGCATCACATATCGAACAATGATAAAATTTGAATGAAAAATCATCGGCCTGATAGTTCATATCAAGCTCACAATTACAGTGCCAACAAGTCATAATACATTACCTCTCTCTAATTTCACTATTTTTACGACAGGATTTGATTTTACCATACCTGTAGGGTGAAAAATCAAGGATTTTTTTTAGAATGTTTTAAATAAATTTGTTAAATTCAGACTAAGTTGTTGTAAAAGCTTTGATTAGAAATATATCAGAATGTAAAATAAACACTATAAATTTCGCTAATATTAAACGGTAAATGATAAAAACCATTGCATTTGACGCTGACGACACGCTTTGGCACAACGAGCGGATCTTTTTGTCGGCGAAAGAAAATTATAAAAAACTGCTGGCGAAATACCACGATGAAAAGTGGATCGAGGAGCGTCTGGATGCCGCCGAAATGCGGAACATAAAGCATTTCGGCTACGGAATCAAAGGGTTTACGCTCTCGATGATCGAAACGGCCGTGGATTTGACCGAGGGTCGTGTCAACGGAGATGAGATCAAACAAATCATCACATTAGCCCGCAAAATGCTTGCGTCGCCGACCGAGGTTTTGGAAGGGGTTGAAGAAACCGTCAAATCCTTAGCCGATGATTTTCATTTGATGGTTATCACCAAAGGCGATCTTTTTGACCAGGAATCAAAATTAGCCCGTTCGGGATTAGGAGATTATTTTGATGATGTCGAGATCGTTTCCAATAAAACGAGGGAAATTTATCAAAAGATAACTTCCCGGTATGAAATTGATCCGCAAGAGTTTTTGATGGTCGGAAATTCTCTGAAATCGGACATTCTGCCGGTTTTGGAGATCGGCTCAAAAGCCGTCCATATCCCGTATGAGACCGAATGGTTTCACGAAATGGTTTCGGAAAGAGACCTTGTAAACAAAGAGTTTATCCGATTGGACAGGATCAGTGAGCTGCCGAATCTGGTAAATTTATCTTTGTGAAAACGGGTTTCGGAATATCTTCCATATCAATGCTGATCGGACCGAATAATTTTGTGATCAAAATCTGAGGTTCTTTCAGGTTTTCAAACGGCGGATGATTAAAATCCTCGCTTTGATTGTTCATATAAACTTCAATAATTTCACCCTCATCATCAAATACAAAGCATATGTATCCGGCAACTATGTCTTGTTTCGGATCACCCAATTCCTTATGTCTTGGGTTTCCAATATCGGCCCGACCGATGATTAATTCCTTCGATTCGGTGAAAACAAACTTATGCCGATTGTTTTTTGAAGTGTAGGCGGGAAGAGACTTTACAAGTTTGGTTGCTTCATCAAAATCCATATTTTCAAAAAGCACAATTCTATCGTCAGCCATTCCAGATTTCTCCCAAAAAATGTTTTAGAGGGAAAATGATAAAATTCCCTTAATGTTTAATGAGCGACTTACCGGAAATCTTACAGACTTTTTTTGGAATATTTTGATAAAAAAGAAAAAAAAGAGCGTAACTCTTTTTTATCAGATAAGTTACGCTTTTAAAAAAATACAAAAAAAAGATTTATCCCCGCATAGCCCCGATTATCATCATAAGCATTATAAAGAAGAAAATTACGCCTAAAATTGAAACGATCAAACAACCGATCTTGAGCTTGCTGTAGGGTCTTTCGCCCTGCACTTCGCCGGTCCGGCCGTTGACGATGATCTGATACACCTTATTGTTAAAACGGTAGGCTCCGGCATAGACGGGGACTAAAACGTGCTTGAACGTAACATCTTCGTAATTCGTGTCCATTGAATCAACTCTCTGGCGGTCGCCGCCGATGTCCTGTTCGCAATCACGGCGGATGATGTCAACCGTAAAAAGCTTGAATTTTTCAAAACCTTCTTCCAGACTGACTTGATACGTCTGGGCTTTATGACCGGAAAGATATGCCGGATCGTAGGACGCGAGTTCGCCGAAATTCCAGTTCAGACGCCCGATATATTTCGGCAAAACGGAAGTCGTCGCCGGCACGGGAACATCATCGAAATGCCTCGCCACATTCCCCGATGTGTGGTACCAGTTCGTGTGAGTGACGGTTCGCGATTGTTCTTTGCCTTCGGAGTCCGTGTAATATTCGGTTTCCTGATAATCTTCTCCGCGTTGTCCTTGATAGAAAGTTTCCGTCTGGGCATCGAAAGTCCAATATGGCAGATAGATGCTTTCGGCTTTGTCGTGCTGTGCCATTGTTTTCAAAGCACTCGGGGCAAACCAACGCGAACTCGTCCATTTTTTGAGCGAAGCGATGGCGTCTTGGTTGGCGACGCTGAACGGCAAAACGCCTTCGGGAGCAACGAGCGGATCGGCGACTTTCGGTTGGGCGACGATTTTCGCCGCACAAAAATCACAGCTCGTCGCCGTCAAGGGCGGCACAAAGGTAACGGTCGCCCCGCAACTGTCGCAAGAAACTTGCATCGCGTCCTGGGCGAGAGGTTGCAGTCTTTCCGCTGCGGGACGCAGAAAACTTTCAAAATCCCGTTCGACGATGTCGGCCAGATTCGTTTGGATCGTCTGTTGAGCGTCGCAATACGGACACGCGAGTTTACCGATCGCCGGATTAAAAACCATATCCGCACCGCAATTCCGGCACGAATGTCTTTTTACATTTTCATCTTCGATCTGGGGATTATTTTCCATAAGTTTTATAAATCTAGAAAAATTCGGTAAATTTTTCACCACATACTCAGGTGGTTTTTATTGAAAATTTAACCGCAGAGACGCAAAGACGCCGAGTGTTTTCCGGAGAAAAAAAACATTATATTTAAAACAGAAATTTTCTAAATTTTACCACCAAAAAATATAAAATTTGGGCCTCTTGATAGTCTTTGGCAGTTTCTTAATTCAGTCATACACAATTCGGTTGTCATGTGCTCATTCGTCATTTCATCTCTGACACCCCAACGCATGTCAACGACCTAAGTGTTAACATTAAAAATACTACATAAATGATCTAAAAACCATGGAATTTAAATTACTGTGTTTTAAATATAACAATAAATAATCCAAGGACAATTTCAACCAAATAATTAGT
>JBGTRS010000498.1:0-3616 GCA_041940665.1 Pyrinomonadaceae bacterium
AAAAACTGCGGGCAAAAGCTAAAGAGGACGAACGAGAGTTTTTTGAAATTTCCGCCGTTACCAATCAAGGAACACAGGAATTGATCTTTGCCGTTTCGGAAAAACTCAATGAAATAAAGCAGGCGGAAATAGATTTGAAGGAAGAAGATTTTGATTGAAGATTTAAGAGAAAATTTAAGCGACAACGCACGGCATTTTGCGGATTTTCCCGGCGTCATATTTTTCGATGATTTCGCCGACCATATCGAAGAACTTTTCGGTGCGGAAATAACGAGATTTGAAGCCGACGGAACGATCGAAATGTGGCTCGAATTCGATTTTCGCAAACAGCATTTTATCGTTGACAATAAATTCGGCGATTACGAATTTTATGTCGAAAACGCGGAATGTCCCGAATATATTTTGCTCGAGATCGCTAACCATTTTCGGCAACTTTTGGAAACGGACGATTCGGAAATTCAAGAATTTGATGAAAGCGAAATGTAATTCAAAATAATGGACGAAGACAGAAAACAGAGATGGTTAGAATGGCGTAAATTAGGCAAGAAAGGCTATATCTTACAACACGGCGGATTGAACGGAATCATTATTTTATCGATTCCCACTATAATTTTTCCAATTATTGACTCACTTTTGAAAGGATCATTTTTCAGCGACGTTTTCAATAATATAGAGTTTGCCAAACGGTTACTTTTTATAATGCTTATTGGTTTTGTAGGTGGATGTATTTATGGTTGGCTCAGTTGGCATTGGAATGAAGCAGAATACATGGATCGCAAATAAATTGAAGTTTTATGAAACGAATTGCATTTTACGGCGGAAGTTTTGATCCCGTTCATCGCGGACATCTGGCAATTGCCGAAAAACTCACGGAAATCTTTGAACTCGACGAATTCGTTTTTATTCCGGCGTTTCACGCACCGCATAAAACCCGTCTGAAACCGACTTCCGCCTACCACAGATTTGCGATGCTCTGTCTGGCAACGGCCAAAATTGAAAGGGTGAAAGTTTCTAAAATGTAACTTGAATCTCCCGAAAAACCTTATACCATAGAAACCTTGACAAAACTTCAAGCGGAATTTCCCGACGATCAGATATTTTTCGTCATGGGTGCGGATTCGTGGCAAGAGATCACGACCTGGCGGGAATGGGAAAAGGTTTTAACAGCCGTCAATATCATCGTCGTCACCCGTCCGAAATATGAAATCGGCTTTTCGCACGTGACGGATGAGATTCGGGAGCGGATCGTTGATCTTCGCGGAGAAAGGGAGAAAGGGAGAAAGGGAGAAAGGGAGATTCCAAATGCAGAAAACCAATTACCAATTACCAACCACCAATCACCGATTATGAATCACGAATCACGAATTTATATCACAGACGCGGTGCAGATGGATATTTCGGCAACGCGGATCCGGAAAATGGTTCGGGAAAATAAAACCGGCTGGAAAGAATTTGTGCCGGAAGAAGTTGCCGGACATATTGAAAAATATGAAATGTATTGAACATTTATCATTGAACATTTATGATTGAACAATAAATAATCAATAACCATTGCTCATTAATGTATAGATGCTCAATGTTAAATGATAAATGAATATGGAAGTAACAAAAACAAAAACGCTCGAACACGAAGCGACAACGGACTCGCTTGATGCGATCGTCGGAACAACGCCGTTTGAAGAATTGGATGAAGAAATAAAACTCGCTCTGCATTCCGCCGCGGAAAAGAAAGCGGTAAATTTAAGAGTGCTTGATCTCAGGGCGATCACGAGTTTTACGGAATTTTTCGTCGTCACCAACGGCACGAATCAGCGTCAGGTGCAGGCGATCGCCGATGAGATCACCGAAAAATTAAAAAAGAAAATGAAGTTCAAAGCCAACCGCATCGAAGGCTATGATTCTGCCGAATGGGTTCTGCTCGATTACGGCGATTTCATCGTCCATATCTTTAACGAAAAATCACGCGGATTTTACGACCTCGAAAGACTCTGGCGGGATGCGAAACGGGTTGAACTGCCTGAAGAAATTTAATGTAAATAAAAATTAACCACAGAGACACGGAGTTCTTAAAAGAATTCATCAAAACACCAAAAAGGGTTACTCTCTCTCTCTCTCTGTGCCTCTGTGGTAAAAATCTTTCATATGAAGTTCCATTTTATCTGGGTTGGAAAAACAAAAAACAAACATTACGAAGCGTTGCAGGAAGACTACTTGCAACGCCTTGCTTATTTTGTAAAGTATTCAATCACAGAAATTAAAGATAAAGCCAAGCACGAAACAATTGAAATTGAGGGCAACCGTATCCTTGAAAAAGTGAATCAAAGTAGCTTCGTCTGTTTGTTGGATGTGAAGGGACGCTCGATAGGTTCACGAAAACTCGCAAAAGAGATCGTCAATTGGCAAAATCGCGGACTGAAAGAAATCACTTTTATTGTCGGCGGATTTGAAGGAGTGTCTTCTGAGGTTGTCAAAAGGGCTAACTTTAGTCTATCCTTATCCGTTCTGACTTTTACACACGAGATGGCTCGCGTGATCCTGGTCGAACAACTATATCGAGCTTATTCTATTATCAAGGGGTATCCATACCAAAAATGAGTGAACTGAACTTACAAGAAATTAAAGATAAACTTATTAGTGAACGAGAAAATATTTTAAGAAAACTGGCAAATGCAAATAATTTGTCAATAGATGATTCCGAAATGCCCGATCCGGTCGATCTGGCAGTGAACAACTATTCAAAAAATGTAATGCTCTCCGTTTCGGAAAATGAATCTCGTCAATTGACGTTAATTAACGAAGCTTTGGAAAGAATCGAAGACGACGAATACGGTCTGTGTCAAAACTGCGAACAGGAAATAAATCCGAAACGCCTCAACGCAGTTCCCTGGGCGAGATATTGTTTGGATTGTCAACAGCTTCAGGAACAAGGCTTATTGGATGAAGACTGATTTTAGCAAATAGTAATATGGTGAATAGTTTATCTTCAGATAATCGAACTATTCGCTATTTACTATTCTCTATTCACTCAGAATTTAATGCTTCAGAAAATTCGCGACTCCCTTTTAACCCTTGTATATCCTCAATCCTGTCATATCTGCGAAAAAAATGTCGAAACGGCGTCGGACGGCGTCGTCTGCCGCGGATGTTGGGAAGAAACCAGGATTTTCCGGGGCGATGAAACCGTCTGTCAGAAATGCGGCAGATTTTTGAGCGACAACCCGGGCGGCTCGAAAACTTTCTGCCACCAATGCGACGGACATTTTTACGACGCCGCCCGGGCCGTCGGAAAATATGAAAAAGCTCTTTCCGCTTCGATCCTCAACCTCAAACGCGAACCTTTCGTCTGTAAGCGTCTCGAAAAACTTTTTATCGAAACCTTCCAAACAACTTCTTTTCAAAACGCCACGCGAATAATTCCCGTTCCGCTTTCCAAACAGAGATTTTTTGAACGCGGATTCAATCAGGCTTCAGTTCTGTCAAAGATTCTGGCAAAGGAAACGGGAATCATTCTGGACGAGCAAAGCCTCAAACGCATCAGGCATACAAAAATTCACCGGGCGGGAATGGATAAACGAGGCCGGGAATTGAGCGTCGAAAAAGCATTTGAGGTAAAACG
>JBGTRS010000499.1:0-3596 GCA_041940665.1 Pyrinomonadaceae bacterium
GTTCGTTCAAAAAGGCGAAAACATCAAGATCGAATCTATCGTTTCCGATCTTGACGGAAAACTTATCGAAGGCAGAAATGTCGAGATCAAAGCCGTTCTGAAGGCTTGGACGTTTGAAAAAGGCAAATGGGAAGAAAAGACGGTTGATGAGCAGTTGTGCAATATCAAATCGGCAAAAGATGCGGTTATATGTAATTTCACAGCTAAACAAGGTGGACGCTACATCATCACGGCCGTCGTCATGGACGACCGCGAAAGATTCAACGAATCGGAAATGACCGTTTGGGTGGCGGGCGGAAAAACGCCGCCGAACCGAAATGTTGAACAGGAAAAGGTTGAACTCATTCCTAGTGGTGAAAAATTCAACGCCGGCGACACGGCGGAAATTCTCGTTCTCGCACCGTTTTCTCCGGCAGAAGGCATTCTCACGCTTCGCCGCGAGGGAATTGTCAAAACGGAAAGATTTACGATCACGGATTCTTCAGTTACTCTGAAAATTCCGATCGAAGAAGCATATCTGCCGAACATCCACGCTCAGGTTGATCTGGTCGGTGTGGCAACGCGGACGAATGACGACGGCGAAGTCAATGAAAAACTGGCGAAGCGTCCGGCGTTTGCGAGCGGAAGTCTAAATTTGCAGGTTTCCAAAGAATCGAGAGAATTAAGCGTTGTAGCCGAGCCGAAGGATAAAACCATCGAACCGGCTGGCGAAACTAAAATTGATGTCGAGGTCAAAGATTTCCGGGGCGAACCCGTCGCCAATACGGAAGTTGCCGTGGTCGTCGTAGATGAAAGCGTTCTGGCTTTGTCGGGTTATAAACTCGCCAATCCCTTAGACACTTTCTATACGCTTCGCGGTGATGGCACGATTGATTATCATCTGCGGAAGGATGTACTTTTGGGAAATCCCGAAGATGTCAATGCACCGCCGCCGCCACCGCCGACCGTGAGTGAAATGGATGCTTCTATGGGAAATACCTTCGGAGTAGGTATTGCGGCTCCAAAACCATCGGCCAGAATGGCAAAAACCGAAATGCGTGCCGATGATAAAATGGCTGAATCTGATGAAGAAGCACGCCAACAGGAGCAAATCAATTTACGCAAAAACTTCGATGCGTTGGCGGTTTTTGCTCCGAGTGTGCGAACGGATTCCAGCGGAAAGGCAACCGTTCCCGTCAAATTGCCCGATAATCTAACCCGTTATCGCGTGATGGCGGTTTCGGTTGACCAAGGCAAACGTTTCGGCAAAGGCGAATCGGCGATCACGGCTCGTCAGCCTCTGATGGTTCGTCCGTCCGCACCGCGATTTATGAACTTCGGCGATAAGATAGAATTACCAGTCGTCGTTCAAAATCAGACCGACAGCGATATGCTCGTCAATGTCGGTGTGCGTGCAACGAACGCGACTTTAACGAACGGCGGCGGACGCAAGGTTTTGATCAAAGCCAATGACCGGGCGGAAGTCCGTTTTCCGGTCAATGCCGATAAAGCGGGAACGGCTCGTTTCCAAATTGCCGTCAATTCCGGCAAACATTCGGACGCGGCGGAAATTGATCTGCCCGTTTGGACACCGGCAACGACCGAAGCCTTTGCAACATACGGCACGACCGAAGAAAACGGGGCGATCGTTCAACCCGTGCAAGCACCGGCAGATGTCTATCCGCAATTCGGCGGTCTGGAGGTGACGACTTCTTCGACGCAACTTCAAGAACTAACGGATGCGTTCATCTACTTATACAACTATAAATTTGCCTGCACCGAACAAATCTCATCGCGGATGCTTTCGATTGCCGCTTTGAAGGATGTTCTGCAAGCGTTCAAGGCTGAAGAAATGCCGACCGAGGCACAACTCAAAGCCCAGTTTGCCAATGACATCAAGATTCTGCAATCGCGTCAAAATGAAAACGGCTATTTCGGTCTGTGGCGTCGGGATAATGAACGTTACAAATATCCGTTCGTGACGGCTCATACGGCTCACGCTTTGATATTGGCAAAACAGAAAGGCTTCGATGTTCCCGAAGATCTGCTCACCAAAGTTAAGCCGTATCTGAAAGACATCGAAAAACATTACGATGAATGGCATAGATCGCCACAGGTTCGCTGGACGATCTCGGCTTATGCACTCTATGTTCGAAATGTATTGGGCGATAACGATGAAGCCAAAGCTAAAAAACTTCTGGCGGAAGCAACCATCGAAAAAATGCCGTTTGAAGCATTGGGTTGGTTGATGCCGGTTTTGGTTGACGGCAAAAATTCTGCAACGGAGGTTGAAGCGATCAAGCGATACTTACTCAACCGCACAAGTGAAACCGCCGCGACCGCTCAATTCAATACGGATTACGGCGACGGTGCGTGGGTGATTATGTATTCCAACCGACGAGCCGACGCGGTTCTTCTGGAAGGAATGCTCAAAGCTGATAAAGACAACGATCTCGTGCCGAAAATCACCCGCGGTCTGCTTGCCCATCGCAAACAGGGACGTTGGTCGAATACACAAGAAAATGTCTTTGTCCTACTCGCTTTGGATAAATATTTTCAGGCCTACGAAAAAGTTACGCCGAATTTCATCACGCAAGTTTGGCTTGGCAACGCATACGCCGGAGAACAGAAATTTGCCGGACGTTCGGTTGATTCGAATCAATTGGAAATTCCGATGGATTATCTCGTCAAACAAGGCGGAACGGCTGATCTGATTATGAACAAACAAGGTGCCGGGCGGCTTTATTACCGAATCGGAATGAAATATGCTCCGAAGAATTTGAACTTAAAAGCCGCCGATTACGGTTTTACGGTTTTAAGAACTTACGAAGCGGTTGATAAAGCCGAAGACGTCAAACAGGAAGCTGACGGTAAATGGATTATCAAATCAGGTGCGAGAGTCCGCGTTAAATTAACGATGGTCGCTCAAGCGAGACGTTATCACGTCGCTCTGGTTGATCCGCTCCCGGCGGGACTTGAGATCTTAAATCCCGATCTCGCCGTGACGGAAGAAATTCCGACCGACCCGAACGGTGGAAATACCAGCGTAATCGAATACAATTCGAGAAGCTACGGCGGCGGTTACTGGTATTGGCGTTCGCGTTGGTTCGAGCATCAAAACTTCCGCGATGAACGAGCCGAGGCATTCAGTTCGCTTGTTTGGAGCGGTGTTTATAACTACACATACGTTACGAGAGCAACCACACCGGGCGAGTTCGTCGTCCCGCCGGCCAAGGCCGAAGAGATGTATCATCCCGAAACCTTCGGCCGAACCGGAACGGATTTTGTAACCGTTAATTAGCTTTTTTTCAAAAGCATAGATAAAGGATGGACGAGAGTTTAATCTTGTCCATCCTTTTTAGTTTTTGAAAAGTTGTTTTTCGATCGAATTACCGAGTTCATTCATTGAAATTTCGCCGACCTTTTGGTTTTTGTAGTTTTTGTTCCTAAAGATAGCGTCTTATGGATTAGGATCACAACCACTACTGGCTTGATGAAAAGACATTTATACCGTGTTATTTGTAAATGTCATTGCAATGGTTACGTAATCATCATCATTCTCCTCATCGTTATTAACCCGAACAAAATGATTTACAGGTGTTTCAGGTGGAACATTG
>JBGTRS010000500.1:0-269 GCA_041940665.1 Pyrinomonadaceae bacterium
TTCTTTATAACTTAGACACATTTCCGGCAAAAAGGTTCCTTTTTAATTTTGATTTAAGCCGAAAATCTTTTGCAACAAACTCAAAATCTTTTCGTGTGAAACGAGAAAAAATCAAGGAAACACGATGTGAAACGAGAAAAAATCAAAGAAACACGAGATGAAAAATTCTAGAAAATACGAACGCGGATTTAATCTGATCGAATTGATGATCGTCATCGGAATCATCGGGTTGCTGATCGCCGTCAGCGGTTACGCCTGGCAGGTAATGG
>JBGTRS010000500.1:279-3593 GCA_041940665.1 Pyrinomonadaceae bacterium
GCACATTTTGCCTCGAAAAATCAAGGGAAATTTGCCGGAAGTTTCGATCAGCTGATTGAATTTAATCTTCTGGATAAAAGGTTTGACGGCGAAAAACCGACGCTTGACGGTTATATCTTTACTTTGAAAGCGGAAGAAAAACCGACCAAGTTCTTTTCCGTTAATGCCGATCCGGAAGTTGATTCGGGCGTTCGGGCGACCGGGCTTACGCATTATTATCTCGATTCGACACAACACACGATCACATATACGAACGAATCGCGGCCGGCAAAAGCCAGCGATGATTCTTTGTAAAATTCGGTTTTTTCTCTAAGATTGTTTGTGCTATAAATTTAATAAAGCAATAATTTTGCAACTTTTTGATACATTGAAACGTGCAAAAGCACGGAGACATTGGAGAAAATATGAATAACTTTCGTAGAAGATTAAAAGACCAGAGAGGTTTTAACCTCATCGAATTAATGATCGTTATTGCGATCATCGCCCTGCTTATCGGTGTCGGCGTTCCGGCGTGGCAATCAATGGTACAAAGCGGAAACGAAACGACCGCCGTTCAATCAATCAGCACGATCCGCACCTTGCAGGCTCAATATGCTTCCAAAAACAAAGGCAGATTTGCTCCGACATTTGATGAATTGATCAAATCCGTAAAGTTAGATGAGGACTTCAAGGGCGAGAAACCTGTCGTCAACGGATATATTTTTTCGATGAAAGTTCAGGAGCCTTCCGGCAATCAGCCAGCTTTTTATTCGGTCAACGCCGATCCGCAGGTTGCCGAAGGTTTGCAGGCAACGGGGTCCAGACATTTTTATTTTGATTCGACTCTCGGGGCGATCAAATCAACCGAAGAAAACCGTCCGGCCAAGGCCGATGATCCTTCGATCTAGAAGCGATTAATTTAAAATTAAAGAAACGGCAGAACATTCAACGGAATGTTCTGCCGTTTTAGGTTTTCAATCAGAGTAAAATTAATACGCTATGACGTATGTGCAAATCGCGACGACAAAGAAAATGACCAGTAAGTTGAAAAACATTCTAAACATAATTTTTATATCCTCGGAGCGTGTGTTTGTGTGAGGATGTATTAATTATGTTTGATCCGGCTTTTTCCGACAACGTGGTCTTCCACGCCTCATTTACAAACGCAAATGTGGATTTCCACAGTTTCAGTTAGATTATCTGATGATTTTCCGGCATCAGAACGACTTCCGACATCACGCCTTCGCCTTCCTGCGTGGCCGCAAAGAACACGGCTTTAGCCGCCGCCCCGACCGAAAGCATCTTGTCGCGATGGACTTTCATTGAAATATCGTCCCAAAATGTCGAGTCAACTCCGCCGAAATGCATCAGCGAAAAACGTATGCCGTAACGTTTGTATTCGTCCTTCAGACATTTGATCATTCCCGTTAAGGCATATTTCGCCGCACAATAGGCCGAAGCCTGCATCATCGGTGCTTTTCCCAAAACACCCGGAATTGCCACGACGCGACCGAACTTTTGCTCCTGCATGATCGGCAAGACTTCCTGCAAGACATTAAAAGCCGTCCGCGTATTGGCATTTATCAGATGATCAAAATCTTCCAAGGTCAATTCGCCGAAAGGTTTTAAAATTCCTGTGCCGGCGGCAATGATAAGATAATCAATCGAAACGAATTTTTGAACTGTCTGTTCAACCAATAATTTCACGTCTTCCGGAATCGAGGCATCGGCGGCAAGCGACAAAATGCTTGTATTGCCTTTGGCATTGAGTTTATATTCGAGTTCCATTAATTCCGCTTCATTTCTGGAACTGAGCACGACATTTGCACCTGCTTCCGAAAAAAGTTCGGCACAACAGCGGCCGATGCCGCGTCCGGCACCTACGACTAAAACGGTTTTTCCTTCCAAATTCATTTTTTTAACCCCCTTGTTCCTTAAATTTTTTAGAAAAATTCTCTTATCAGATTAAATGCGGCTGAAGCACCGAGCGAGATTGTTCCGCTTCGCAAGCCGTCTTTGTAGTTAAATCTTTCGGGATACCAAACCTCTCTTGAAACGATCGCCGATGTATATGTTCCGGCGATTCGCGGAATTCCGACAACTCTTTTGCCATTGCGGTTTCGAGCCGTAACTGTTGAAAGAAACGCATTTTTTACCCGCGAGCCGAAATCCCTCTTTTGGCTTTTGTAAAACTTACTGTCGAGTTTCAACGCTTCATCCAGACTGTAAATTGTCTGATGGCGTTGCTGGCCATTCCTGAAGCAAACCGCCGCCCGAATCCTTCACCCGTTTTTTCCCATTCTTCCGGATCGTTCGTAATAGTTGAAAATCCTGCCCGGGCGGCCGTTTGGGCAATTGCCGTTAAGCCGACCGTGCTTTTTACGTAGCGGTTAAAACGTTCTTTTTTATTTGGTCGAACGTATCCGCTTGTTTGAGTCTGATCTTCTGTCGAGGCGGAAGATCTTGGGCTTTCTTCTTTCGGTTGCCTGTCGGATATTTCTTTGGTTGAAACTTCTGTTCTTGCTTTGTCGGATGGTTTTTGTTCTGTTTTCTGCCCGAAAGCCGAAAAGGCTAATCCCAGACAAAAAATCGTTGCGATTAATTTTATTTTCATTTTTTAGACTTCCCCTGTTCTTTATGTTTACTGCCTTGTCACTATTGCAAATCTACTTTTTCAGCATCGGTTTTAGTTCCTGGTAAATGTTCTGCATCATAATTTTCGTACCTTCCGCGTTCGGATGAATTCCGTCGGCTTGATTGAGCTTTTTATCCATCGCCACATTTTCAAGCAAAAACGGAACGAATTTAACACCGTGTTTGTCCGCCAATTCGGGAAAAGCCGCGATGTACTCGCGTTGATAATCCGCTCCCATCGTCGGCGGTGCGAGCATCCCGCAGAACAAGACCTCGACATTTTTGGCTTTGGCTTTGGTGATGATCTTATCGAGATTGTTCTTCATATTTTCAACCGGAACGCCTCTCAAAAGATCATTCGCACCGAGTTCCAAAATCAATATCTCGATATTGTCCTGCTCTAAAACCCAGTCAATTCTTTCCAGACCGCCGAGCGATGTTTCGCCCGAAACGCCTAAGTTTTTGACTTCGTAATCAAAACCGTCCGCTTCGAGTTTTTTCTGCAGAAGATATGGATAAGATTCCTTTTCGCTCAAACCGAAACCCGCCGTCAAACTGTCGCCGAAAGCGACAATTTTCGGCTTGTCGTTCTCGACTTCGGGAGTCAGTACACGCAGCTCATCGCTCGGCGCGTCCGCGAGGCCAACGTCTACTGCGAGATCCTGCCCTGCGACGTCTCGGCCGAGGAGCTGGCCCGTCGC
>JBGTRS010000501.1:0-3579 GCA_041940665.1 Pyrinomonadaceae bacterium
GTGATGATGAAGAAGCTGATAGATTCGAGGAAACCTGGGACCATTTCGATGTCAACCATGATGGACTTGTTGAAGTTGAAAGAATGCCACAATTCATGAGAATGCTTCTTGGTAATGCACTCGCTATTGATCTTTAATGAATAAACTCCGTGTGAGATAATCAATCTTTAAGAGTAGATAATATTTAAGTTCCAAAAATAAATTTCGTTGTTTTCTTTTCTAAGTGTATGGGATTGGTAATATACCTTTTTTCTTTCCTCGAATTTTTCAGTCAATTTTTTATCAACATCGGGCGGAGTTATCAGGTTTAGTTTTTCAAAAGGCTCGCCGAAGACGACCGAAGCCAATTTCGGAGCGGTAAAATAAGGAACGCCGATCCTGATGTTTGAAAGCATGATGACGGTTAATTTTTCATCGGGGAAAACAGCGATATAGCTTGAAAAACCGGGTGAGCCACCGCTCATGTGATAACGTTTTCTGGCATCCGGGGGCGAGATAAACCAGCCGTAGCCGACGCGTTCGCCGTGGTGCGAGGTGACGAGCTTTTCCCAGGCATCGGCGGATAATAATTTTTTACTTAAAAGTGCATCGGCAAATTTCGCCAGATCTTCGGCGGTCGAATAGACGGAAGCGTGGCCGGTTTTTGAAGACCAGTGGATCTGCTGGTCTAATTCAAGTTCAGTAACGCCCGCTTGTGTATAGCCGTAGGCCAAATTCGGAATTTCCGCGTATTTATCTTTGTATGCAAAATGCCCCGTGTTGTTCATTCCCAGAGGCTTCAAAATCTCCTTGTCGAGATATTCGCCGAATTGTTTGCCCGAAACCAATTCGATTATTTTGGCCAGCAGGATATAGGAAGATCGCGAATGACGGTATCGTGAGCCGGGTTCGAATTCGAGCGGGTAATCCTTGAAATATCCGATCAGGTCGTCGAGCGTCTGCGGCGATTCGGTCAAAGTCGTGTAATTGACATCGCTCTCTTGCGAACCAATTCGCGGAATGCCCGTTCTTTCCGTCAAAAGATGATGGATCGTCATCTTGTCGCCGTGCTTAAAATCGGGGAAAAATTTGGAAACCTTGGCATCAAG
Source organism: Pyrinomonadaceae bacterium (assembly GCA_041940665.1). Lineage (GTDB taxonomy): Bacteria > Acidobacteriota > Blastocatellia > Pyrinomonadales > Pyrinomonadaceae > Aridibacter. Next base: position 1,089 of record JBGTRS010000501.1, read on the forward strand.
CGACAATTTGCCTTCATCAACCAATTTCATCGCGGCGGCGGCGGTGAACATTGCCGATACGGAGGCAAGAAAAAACCTGGTTTGAGATGAGTTTTTTATTTTCTTTTCTCTGTTCAATAGGCCGTAGGAGCGGTTGAAAATCTCTCTACCGTCCTTTTTGATCAAAACACTGCCGCTGAAATTGTTGGATTTGACGAGCGGATCGATTATTTCTTCGATCTTTTTATTTATCTCATTTTCGGAAGATTTTTCTACTTTGGAAGTCGGCTGAGCGATACAAAATGAACTGTAAATAAATAAAAATAAGATTAATGCAATGGTATTTATTTTCATAATTTTTGAACAAGCCTCGCGTTTGGAATCTATGATTAAACAAATTATAACTCAACTATAATAGGCCTTTTGAATCGCTTTTTCTTGAACGTTAGAAGCCGGATTGAATGACGATAGCTTTGAGGTAAAAAATTGCGATGAGGTTTTTTTGTTGGAAAAACCTCATCGTCGTATAAAGTGCCATAGTCTAGATAACTCCTTTACTTTTTGAGTGGGAGATCAATATCATGCCGATCCAACCGCAAATCAACGACTCAACTGATAAGGGTCGCGATGACGGTCGAGAATACTGCCTGACTCGATGATATATCCGAAGTTACGTCGGTTATGAACATTTGAAAGCGAGAGTTCGTGAAATTGACCGGATATATTAAAATCTGCCGGCGACGCTGTCCGCACCAGAAGAAATCCTTCCCATTCGTAAAGAATTTCCTGTCTGATGCCCGAATTGCGGATGGTCAGTTTTATTAATTTTCTTTCAAAATGAAAACCGCCGGGAATTTCAAGATTTATATATTTCCGGTTTAAATTTAATGGCAGAAGCCTGCCGGACAGGTCTGTATCGGGAATTTCCTGAAATCTTCCCGTTCTGGTCGCCCCCATCAAGAACGAACTGGCCGAACCGGCATTTCCCGAATACGTAAAAAGTTTTGATGTGGTCGCAGTTTGAAAAGCGATATCCGCGACGTTTCGCGTATAACCGGCACTTTGCCAGGCGACGCCGAATGTTCCTATACAAAATCCAAAAATAGCCATATAAATTTCTCCTTATTTGATTGTTTATTAATTTACCTTTGCTCCGACGATTGCCACTTTATCCGTTCCCGGAACATATTTGACATTGACGAGTTTGCCGGGTTGAAAGGATGGAAGATGCAGAACCGAAACGGTCTGACTCGCTTCGGCGACGAATGCCGGTTGACCGACGGGGTGAATTTCCAATGAAAAATTAACGACCGGATTATCGTTGATGCGGGTTCCGGTGTCCCGGAGGGCGAGTATTTTCGCTTCGGCATCCTGACCGGTTGCGATCACTCTCCGGTTCGCGATTCCGCCGACGATCAAAGAACCGACCATCAGAACGGAAGATAAAATTATCATTCCGACCATAACGGCGATCCAGATGCCCATACCGGAAAAGAAATCTCCGCCCGACATATTTTCGGCGATGCTTTCGGGACCGTTCAACGCGATCGAGAGCGGCCCTTTATACATAATGATTCCGAACGGAATCCACATTAAAAGGAAGCATAGCCATCCCAATTTTTTCATCAGTTTTGCCAGTTTCATTTTTTATTCTCCTGTTTCATTTTTTCTCCGGCGACGATTCGGAAGATCAAAAATCCGAACCGTCGCTTTTTTCGATATCAACAAATAATTCCGTTTTTGGAGACCGGAACTTTTTTTGATATTTCAAACATCATTGCCGAAAAGACTTTTCCGGGTCTTTTAGTTTGCGTTTAGTTTTCGTTAGTTTTTTGTTAGGTTTCTGTTAAAATGGATAAACAAATCCCCTTTATCTATTTGGTTTGCTCTCTTTCGCTTTGTGTTAATGTAAGAAAATAAAAGGATTAGCCGGAAGGTTATGCTGATTTTCGGGTTTTTAACCGCTTTCTGCCTGAATTTACAATATTTTAGAAAATGAACGTAAAGATCTACGAATTTGAAGATTATTTGCTTGATATACAAGAGCAGCGTTTGCAGAAAAACGGGGAGGACATCTCTCTGCCGCCGAAAGTTTTCGAAGTTTTGACCGTTTTAATAAAGAATCATAAAAAGCTTGTCAGCTACGATCAATTGATGAATGAGGTCTGGCAGGATACGTTTGTCGAAGAGACGAATCTCAGATATTGCATCCACACTTTACGCAAGGCTTTTGACGAGGACTTCATCGAGACCGTCCCGAAAAGCGGCTACCGGTTCAATGCTCAAGTCAGAACATTTTCAAAAGAGGAGTTCATCAAAAAACACACTGGAAGTTACCGGATCGAGGAACTCAGAGAGCCGGACGGACCTGTAGAAGAAAGGGATAATTTCAAACCGTTTTTTACAAAACCTGCCGGAATTATCGCCATCGCCGGTTTGATGGCGGTCGTTGGTTTTCTCGGTTTTTATTTCTGGCAAAACGGCGAATCTGGCAATGAGAATTCGGCCCGGA
>JBGTRS010000502.1:0-3576 GCA_041940665.1 Pyrinomonadaceae bacterium
TGATCGGTGCATAAATCACATTGTCCGTAATGGTTTTTCGTGCCTGTTCAACTTGCGTCTGGGCGGCATTAACCGCCGCTTTGGCCTGAGCAACCTGAGCCTTGGCCGCATCAACACCGGCCTGGGCCGTATGAATCGCTTTGATCGCCACGGCCGCATTTGATCGGGCTTCTTCAAGCTGACCTAAAAGCTGATCGCGGGTAGCTTTTCGCTGATCGTAGGCAGAACGCGAAACATCGCCCGATTCGAGCAGTTTTTCAAACCTCTGTAATTCTTTTTCGGCTAATTTGAGTTGAGCCGTCACGGAGATGACCTGCGAAAAATTGTTGATATCGAAATTACTTCCCTCGGTTAAGCCGAGACGGGCCTGATTTTGACGCAGATTGGCAACCGCCTGTTCAACTCCCGCTTCGGCTTGTTTGACGGCTTTGCGTTGCTGTTCAACCTGGGCCTGGGCCTGTTCGAGCCGTATCTGGGCATCTCTCGCATCGAGTTGCACCAGAGCGTCACCCTTATTGACGTAACTTCCGACATCAAAATTGACCCGCACCACTTTACCGCCGACGGTCGGGGCGACATCTGACTCGGCATCGCTCGAAAGCGTTCCGGTCGCCTCGAGATAGGTCGGAATCTGTTCAACCTTCGCGGCGGCCGTTTCGACATTGACGATCTCGGTTTCCTTATTTTCGGCATCGGCGGCATTTTCCGCCTTGGAACTTCCGCAAGCCGCCATAAAAAAACTTAAAAAAGTTATTACTACGACGAATTTTATAAATTTATATGACTGCATAAAATTTAATGATTTTTTACTTTTTAACTCCATTTAAAAGGATCGTGGCAAATTCCCTTGCCGCTTCTTCATCCGAAATTTTCAAAATTTTCTGTTTCTTATCCCAAAGCGTATTGCTCAGCGAATGATGGATGATCATTCCGACAAACGAGCGGACAACGACCTTCGGTTCGACCGCACGGAAAACCCCGTCTTCCTGCCGCTGACGGATGTATCGGCTCAAAAACTCATACATCCCCGCCACATAGCTCTCAAAAAACATTCTCGCCAGATCGTGTCCTTCAAGTGCCGAATGCAGAAGCAGCCGCATAAAATCACGGTCTTCCCGGTGATGCTTGAAAGCATTGACCGCCATTCCGTAAAACACACCGAAATCATCCTTGGCCTCCAGCTCCGCAGCGATCTCCGCAAACGGATTTTCGAGTCCGTGATTGCAGGCTTTATGATCGAGAATATCCGTATAGATTTTTTCCTTATTGGAAAAATACTTAAAGACGGTCGCTTCCGAAACACCGGCCGCTTCGGCGATCTTCTTCGTCGTTGTTCCGGCAAAACCGTTTTTGCTGAACAGACTCATCGCCACTTTCAGAATCTGCCGGCGACGCTCGTCGCCCGCCATTCTCGTATGCGTATTTTCAAAAGTTTTCCCCAAAACTTGTCCCCTCCACAAAAGATAAGTAAGTGCTTACTTACTTTGTAAGAATGACATTCGGGAAATCTTGCTGTCAACCCGATGGAATACTTTTTTACGAAGGGTTTTGGAAATTGGTTCGGATTTTTGCCGAAATTTAATGTTTTGTTAACTTTTTTTTGAAGGCGGAAGATAAAATCAGACTTGATGGTCTTTGAAAAAATAATCTGGAAACTATCGCAAAAATACTTTTTCCGCTATCTTGGCGGCTTTGCGGGAAATTGAGAAAAATCCCGCAAAGCTACAAAGACGCAAAGATAAGAAATAAAGTAAGATTAGAAAAAACCAAATTTTTGAGAAAACTTCCAACAATAAACAGCTTAGTCCGTTTAAGGTTTTGCATTGGTTTCCTTTTTATCCGCCGATTTATCATCCAGAGACAGATAAAGAATCGGAGCATCGTGGTCGGAGATGCGTTCGGGGCGGTTTTCATCGTTGGCGAAGACTTTCGGAAAATCCACATTCAATCTGGCATAACCGAATTTTGTGGCGTGATTCCGCAAGGGTTTGTTGATCAAGATATGATCGAGCACCTGGGCATTTCCGCCGTAGATATAGGAATAGCGGCTGTCTTCGCTGATAAAATTGACGAGGTTGACCAAACCCGTTTCAAAAACTTCCTGCGGCGGCGTCAATACTCTTCGTTCCGGTTTGCCTCTCAAAGTTCCGATCAGATCGTTGTAGCCGTCATTAAACTGAAATGCATTAAAATCACCCATCAAAACAATTTTTTCATCCGGGTTTTTCTTCTGTCTTTCATCTACAAATTTTGCCAGCACTTCCGCCTGCAGACGGCGTTTGTTTTGCACGCGGTCGCCGCTTTTTTTATCGCTGATGCCGAGATATGATTTGAAATGATTGACGATTGCCGTGAACGCAAATGTTCCGCCGTTTTTTTCGTCCGTCACTTCCGCTTCCAAAACCATCGGCGGACGGTCGAATAATTTTTCTTTCGGATGGGCATCCTTGTGCTCGAGTTTGAGTTCGCCGCCGATCTGTTCGGTTTTGAGAACCTTGATCTTGGCCGATTTAACTAAAAACCCGACGTCAATTCCGCGGAGGTCATTGCTTTCGATCAGATATGCTTCATATTTCGGATCAGTCTGTTTGGCAGAAACGGCATCGTCATTGATCTGTTTGGCGAGTTTTTTTAGAACTTCCAGATTTTCAATTTCGATGATTCCGAGAACATCGGGCATCGAAAGGATATTTCTGATTCCCAAAGACGCTTTTTTGAGGCGTTTTTTAAACTTTTCTTCGGAAACTTTTTCTTCCTTTCTGTTCAGATCCGAATTGCTTTCATCATCAAAAAAATTCTCGAGATTATAACTCGCCACGGTAATTTCGCGTTCTCCGGCGGGCGAAGCGGGAACGGCTTTCATTCCTTCCTCGACCGTCGGTCTGACGCTCCAATCAACCAGAACGGTATATCTCTGATAACCGTAATCCATAATCCCGACGAGATTTTTGATCTTTGCTCCCGTGGCCACATCAATTATTTCACTGCCGTTAAGACCGTCGCTGTCAACCCGAAGCATTTCGGGATTCATATCAAAGATCGGCATAGTTTGCGGCAATTTATCGAAAATAGCGGTCAATGCATCTATCCCGGCCTCGCGGAAAGGTCGCGGCGTGCCGTTTAAAACTCCGAAGAAAACGCCGTCGGAAACAAATTTTTCCTCCTTCCGGTTTTCATAACCACCCGTTGGAGCCACCACCATTAATTCTTCGATCTGCACACGCATCCCCTCGAAGCGTTCCAACTGATCAACCTGACCTTTTGGTTGAAGAAATTCCTTTGTCAAAACAAAAGGCTTCGGCAGAGGATTATCGCTTGAGACGACATTTATATCGGGTTTGATGATTTCCGTTAAAAACAACCCGTAAGGTTCTCTGTCTGAACGATATTCCTTGACTTCTCCCTTTACTTCGATGAGACTGCCGATCCTTACCTTTGAAGACGGCTCTTCCTGTGTAAAGACATAAATTCCTTCGGAAGTTTTCGGATTGCCGTCAACTTTATCGTCATCTTCGCCGAGCAAGATTCCTTTGATGGCAGCACCCTGGGCAACAGCTTCGTCAGGGTTGACTGGGT
>JBGTRS010000503.1:0-3568 GCA_041940665.1 Pyrinomonadaceae bacterium
CTTATTATTACAAATTGATAAATGCCTTTATTTTCCACAAATACGGCATTTTCAAACAAAAAAGAAACCCGAAAACATTTTGACGCATCAAAACGATTTGCAAACGCTACAATTGAAGATTAAGATTTCAGTTTGTATCATTACCAATTCATTAAATTTATTTAGGGAGTAAGAAAAAAGTGAGATTTATAAACTCCGTTTTTATTTTAACGGCAATTTTGGCTTTATCGGTTTCGGGAGTTTTTGCCCAGGAGACCCAGGAAACCGTTGTTGATGAAGTTATCGCACAGATTAATGAAGATGTCATCACGCTTTCGCAAATCAAACGCGAAATGCAGCTTGTCATTGACAGCCTCAAGCAACAGGGTAAATCCGATGAGGAAGCCAGGGAAATCGTCGAAAAACAAAAAGGTCAGCTCATTGCCAATATCATCAATGAGGAACTGATGATCCAGAAAGGCAAAGAAGTCGGACTCGATAAAGCGGTCGAAGCCGAGATCAATCAAAGATTTCGCCAGCAGATGCAGGAAAACAACTTCAAATCTCTGGATGAATTATTTAAGGCAATGGAAGCCTCCGGGCTTAATCCGGACGACTTACGGGCTGTCTGGCGACCGCAAATAATGCTTGAATTGGTTTGGCAGGAATTGGTTGACCGCCCGCTTTATTTTGAGATTACCGATAAGGAGATCAAAGATTATTACGCCAAAAATTCCGATAAATTCAAAAAAGAGGCGACCGTGACGATCAGCGAAATTTTCCTGAGTTTTGCCGGAAAAGATATTGAAGCCGTTCGCCAGCAGGCCAAAGAAATCGTCGCCCGGGCGAGAAAAGGTGAAGACTTCGGCAAACTCGTCGTGGAATTTTCGGATCGCCCGAACAAAGAAGAAACAAAGGGAAAAGCGGGAGTTTTTAACGTTTCGCAACTCGACAAAAAATTCGCCGAACCTTTGGAAAGCGTAAAAATCGGCGGCGTCACCGATCCGATCGAAATTGATGAAGGCATCGAAATACTCCGCGTTGATGAAAGAACCGCCGCCAGCAGTGAATCAAAATTTGATGAAAACCTCGTGCGTCAGGCAATTTTCAGAGAAAGAGCCCCGGAAGCCCGAAAAAAATACGTTAGATCCTTAAAAAATGACGCTTACATAAAAATACGTGAAAGCTGGCGACCGATCGTTACGCCGTTTTTGAACGCGGAAGAAAAGACCGAAGAGACGACGGCAAGTAATTAAGAAGAAAAGTTTTGAAATTTTGGAAAATCGTAAACCGTTCGAAATAAATCAAACGGTTTTACGATTTTCTTTTTTGCCGAATTGAAATTTATGAGATTGGATATGTTCCTAAAATCAAGCCGCCTCATCCTGCGTCGGACACTGGCAAAGGAATTTTGTCAGAAAGGCTTGGTTCGTGTAAACGGCAAAAAGGCAAAATCTTCTTACGATGTGCAGATCGGCGACGAGATCGAGATCAAACGTCACACGCGAATCACGAAAGTAAAGGTTTTGGAAGTTCCCGCGACAAAACAGGTTTCCAAAAAACAGGCGAGCGAACTTTACGAAATAATTTCGGATGAAACGCTCGAAGAAGAAACGCCGTTTGAAATAAATTTGTAATCTCAATCCGTTCGCGGTTTTATCAAAAACAGCCCCAGCAAATAAAAGGCAATCGCAAAAAACTGGATGTAGCCGGTCGCCCCGGAGAAGTCCGGTAAATTCAAAAGATAGGCAAATGTTTCCTGTGTGATGTTTTTCAGGCTCAAAATATCCAGCCAGCTCTGTGAAGTTTCCGGCACGAGATTTATTAAAACCAGATATTTGACGATAAACGCCAGACCGAACAGACCGCCCAAACTCTGCAGAAGACGGCGAGTATCGAACTCCGCAAAAAGATTCGTCCAGAGTGTCCAGAAAAAACAAAACGCGACGATCCAGAAAGGCAAGCCCTGTTCGGGAATCAGGGAATTAAAAACCTGCACGGAAGCCGTCCAGAGCGTAAAAAGCGTCAAACCGTTGATGATATTTTTCGAGGCGGAAAACTTTTCACTCAGCCAGCCTTCCAAAACGATCAATTTCGCCCGGACAAAAAGCACGACCAGGATCGCCCCGAAGATCAGACAGATCAAAGCCGGACGGATAAACAGAAACTCGCCCGTTTCCGCCCCGATCCGCAAACCGCCGAGCAGAGTTACGGTTAAAAAAATCACTGGTAAAAAAAGGTATTGAAGATAAAACTTCGTGTTTTCGGTCTTTGGTCTTTGATCTTCGTTTTTTGGGAAAGCGATTTTGTCATCGGTTTTCGGTGAGATTTTTATTTCTTCTTCTCCAACGACTTCCAAATCCTCATCAGCCGGAACTTCAAGCAATTCGCCGTCTAAAATCGGCAGATCGTCTTCTTTATTATTTTTCCTCTGTGGCTTCGTGTCTCTGTGGTTCATACTTATTTTCGTTCGCGTGTAAGTTTGAAAGGATTAAAATCATCTGCCGTCACTCTTAAACCTTCTTCAAATTCCTGTTTTAGTTCAACCGGCGTTTTCAACTTCAGATCGGCATCGTCCGATTTGAAATTTTCGTCCAGTTTTCTGACCGATTCGACCTGTTCCAGACCTTTTTGGAAAAGCTCATCGTCGTTCGAAAAACGTCCCCAACCCTGTCTGTAAAAAGTGTAGGCGATATAAAACTGCGTCTTCGCATCACGTTTTTCCTTGTCGGCGCGTTCAAAAAGATCTCTCGCCAGTACGAAATTATCCTGCCGGAAAGCCCTTAAACCCTCGTCAAACTTCGCCTGATCGATCTCGTAGGTATTCGTGATAACCTGTGCTTTCGCCGTCGCCTGGCTGACGGTTTCTTTGGCCTTGATCGTAACCTCTTCAAGATTCTTCGGTTGCGTCCAATAAAGCCACGCAACGAAAACACCGTAAAAAAGCGTCAAAGTTATGCCTAGAATTTGGATATGTTTTTCTTTCATTTATATTTATCAAAACAACTTAAACACCAATAAACATAGGGTGATTGTGTAATTCTCAAAATCTCTAAAAATGCCACTGTGGGGAGATTTGTGGGGAGGTTTTGCAACTTTCGCCACTTTCGCCGTAAACACGATATTTGATTTAACTTTCTCGTATCAGGAATCGAGTTACATAAGATTTTAACATAAGCTATGCATTAGCAATTATTAAATATACAACATTAAACTGCCTATTTATTTTCTGTTTATTCAGATCAGTTTGACCAAGTAGGGATACTTTTGACAATCGGATTTCAGGTCTGTTTGTGCTTTTTTTGGGGTTAGCAAGAACTTAAAAAATACGAGGTGTAAAAAAACTATGTCAACTATTCCTAAATCTTTCAAACAATTTATTAAACCACAGAAAAATAAAAGTGTCAGAAAACCATATTTTCTGACACTTTTCATTTCACTTGAATAACCTTCAAAGAATTGAACACTTTTCTTGAAGTGTTTAATTCTTCAATTATGAATTCCCGTTTTTATTTGGTTTCCTTCTCTGAGCAAATGAATACATTGGTGCGAAATATTTCAGATCGAAACAGCCCTCAACAGTGGAGTA
>JBGTRS010000504.1:0-3568 GCA_041940665.1 Pyrinomonadaceae bacterium
CCCCAAAACCCCAAAACCCCAAACATATGAAAAATATAAATATAATTTTACATTTTTTAAACAATTACATTTAAACAATTACATTTAATAAATCAAAATATAAAACAAATAACAATATATCAATCAAAATTAAACGTATAAAAAATGAGATATAAGAAGAAAAACGATTTCATTTATTGAAAAGTACATTTTAAAACTATGTTTTATTTTGTGAAAGGGATATTTTTCAATCGTAATCTAGATAAATGGAAGCTTAAACGCTCTCATAAAACCTATTAAACGAAATCCTTTTCTCATGGACACCATTCATTTCAGCTATTACCTATTCTACTGCTTTTTTATCATCACCTTCGAGATTACCAGCAAATCTGAGGGCTTTTTTAATTCTTTCTACACAGTCTGTGGCATCTTCAGCAAGCAGGACAAATGCCTCCTAAAGCTATTTCTTGATGAATTTTTGCCTCTAGCAGTCTTTGGAATTTATGAATAAAAGGGCATGTACCGGGGCGTCTTCTTCAACGTGCATAGATTTAAACATATCATCTATTTCACCATCCTCAATGGTTTAGCCATTGAAATCTTTATGAAGTTTGGAAATTTCTTCCTTTGATAATTTCATATCTTTTGGCATATTTTTGCTCTTTTTTAAGAATGCTTTTTCTTGAAGTAAGAAGGTCTCTTTCGATATAAAAGAGTATAATGCCTGAATTAGCTTTTATTCTGTGTTATAGTGCTTTAAGTTTGCCATTGCAGTATTTTCAGCTTCAGTATTCTCTTTTTCTTCAAGTTTTGGTCCTTCTAAAATCCAGGGATGCATCAAAGCGCCTTCGACACAGATTCTCTTTTTCACATCCACTGTTAGTAATTTTGATATCAAATCCTTAGCATTATCGGAAATTTAGTCCCATACAGGGTCAGAATACTCAAATTTACCAGCCTTTATCTTAGCTATTATTTCTACGTCACTAGCCCCATTAAAAGGCAGCTGCCCAGATAAAAGCAGGTATATAATAGCGCCACAGGACCATCCATCAGATTTCTCGTTTGCCTTTTGCTTTTTATCGAACATCTCTGGAGCTAAGAAGTATGGTGATTCAAACTTTTCATTTAGTTTCTTATTATCGTCCCATCCCAGAGTTATGGGGAAATTGATTACCCTGATATCTGATAGCTCTTCATGCTTCTTCAATAGGATGTTCTCTGGCCTAAGGTGCCTATGGACAAGCTTATTTTCATGACAGAAGCCCATGACCCCAAGAATTCGCCCCATGAGCTCTGCCGCACTTTTCTCAGAGAACTTTCCCTGAGTGAGAACTGCTTCTTGGAGCTCACATCGCTCATCAACTTTTCTTGCCTCGGTAAGCACATAAAACCTCTTATCATCTTCAGTGTATCCGTAGATATTTAGCACATTGTCATGATGATTAGTTATCGTCTTTAAATTAGTAACCTGGGCTGGGAAGTTCTTAATCTCGTCCTTAGTGAGCTCTGATTTGCGGACAACTTTTACAGCTCTCTTTTTGCCATTGATCTTATTAACACATCTTCTTACTTCATAGAATATTCCTGAAGCAATCTAGATTCCCATCATGTAATTTTCCGAGAGTGGGGTCTTGCCCTGTTATTGTAGATCAGCAATTTCTCTCTGTGTTGCGGCGCGTCGGAGCCCAAGCGTGCCACCAGCCGTTGGTGAGACTATTTCTTTTGATTCAGTGCAACCCATATTTTTTATTATTTTTAGCAAATAAAATTATTATTTCATTTGTGAATAGGGACTCAAACATTAAGTTGGTTTGCAAGAAATTAAACATATTGGTCAATGGTTTATTTAGTAAACAGCAAAATAAAGTCAGCATAAATGCCAGGATGAGCAGAGAAGATGCCAAACTCGCCGGCCAAAGTGAATTTTGGTTTTCAAAGCTTTCCCTGGTTTTATCTTTTTCAAGTATTCTTTTTATTCGATTCATCAAATTTCCTCCATTTGCCGCAACCTGCAGTTGCGGATTGTTTTTCTCGCGAAGTTCTTCCAGATTGGCCAAGGCATTTGCATAAGTAAACTTGGCATTATCTAAAATCTGCAAAACGGCATCATCGCACGCACATTCCCGTTCGCGTCGAATTTCCTTTGAGATCCACCAAACACACGGATGATAGAAAAACAAAATCTCGACAAAGCTCTGGGCAAAATTGACCGGAAAATCAAAACGTCTGATATGCATCAATTCATGGGCGAGGATCGTCTCGAGCTGTTTCGTGTCTATCTGCCAAAAGACGCTCGCGGGAACCAGAATGACGGGTTTTAACCAACCGATGACCATCGGCGATTCGACCAGATCCGATTTGAGAAGCCGGACGTTTTGCGTTATCTTCAGCTTTTCGCAAAGTCTCGTAAATTTGATCTGCCATTTAAAATCCGCATCTGAAATTTCCTTTGTTTTAAGCTCGTGAAGTTTCCGGAATCCGCCGAAAAGCCGCATAGAAAAAAGCAAAATTCCGAGAAACCAAAATGCAACCACGATCGGCGAATAGTCGGAAAAAAACCGGTTAAAAGTATTTTGCCAGCCGTTGACGGAAATCGCCGTTTCCGTTTTCGCAGAATTTGCAACGACCTTTTCGTCCGCAAAATATTCGTCCGCAGTTTGAGTCTGTTCGCGTAAGATATTTTTATTTGTTTCGGCGGAAACTATTTGATTTTTACCTGTATAAAAAGAAAATTGCGAAAAATAAAAAAATGTGGAAACAGGCAAAATCAAACAAAAAGAAAGTGCCGAAACCGAAAGCATATAACGCAGATTCGCGTTTGATCTTGTGGTCAAACGTAAAACCAAAAACAAACAAAAGCCGATGAGGCCGATCTGCCAGACGGAATGCAGAAGAGTTCGGGCGAGATTTTCAACCAACATCGAATTTCCGAAAATTTCCAATAACATCTACTTTTCTTTTGCCTCCTTTTCCGCCTGTTCGATCATTTTGCGGATTTCCCGCATCTCATCCGTGCTCGTCGTTTCATTTTCCAAAACCTGCTGAACAAGTTTTAATGCCGAGCCGCCGAAAACCTTGTCCAAAACTTCATCGAGCATCTGCTTGCCCGTTTCGTTTTGCTTGATCTTTGCCCGATAAACGTGAGCTCTGCTTTCCTCATTGCGTTCGACCAGACCTTTTTCGTGCATAATCTGCATCAGTTTTAAAACGGTCGTGTAGGTAGTTTTTTTCTCTGAATTGATCCTTTCAAAAACTTCACGGACGGTCGCCTCGCCTTTTTCCCAAAGGACGGAAAGAATTTCGAGTTCGGATTTTGTCGGTTTATTTGTCTTTTTCATAAAAATCTTTTTGTAAGCTGTTCTTGTTAAAACGGTTTTCGTCAAAGGGAAGTTTCATCCCCGGAAAGACGTTCGGCAAAACGGTCGCGTCCGCCGTAACGTAAGTTTACTTTTATTGCTTTTCCGTTTTTATCCAAAGAAAAAATCACCCGGCCGTCTGCGAGCGGAAAATAGAATTCCGTCGGCGTCAGAGCGATCAATCCGGCTTCAAAACGGTCTTCGAGTTTGGCGATCAAAAATTCGGGTTC
>JBGTRS010000505.1:0-3329 GCA_041940665.1 Pyrinomonadaceae bacterium
ATGAAAAAATGCCGGTGCGGATTCTTCCGCATCTTTCGGCAGAGCGACCCAGGTTTGAATCCCGTAAATCTTTTCGCCTTCTTTTCGTCTGTCTGCGGGCGTTCTTTCCGAATGGGCGATGCCTCTGCCCGATGACATCCAGTTAACTTCGCCGGGGCGGATGATCTGCGTTGAGCCGATACTGTCGCGGTGTAATAATTCGCCTTGAAAAAGATAGGTGACGGTGGCCAGCCCGATATGCGGATGCGGGGCGACGTCCAAGCCTTGTCCTTCGGCTAAAACTTCGGGTCCCATCTGGTCGAGGAAGATAAACGCTCCGACCATCCGGCGGTTTCGGTGTGGCAGGACGCGGCGGATCTTAAAATGCTCGACCAATTCCTGCGTTCTCGATTCTATACGGAGGTCTATGGCTTGTTCCATTTCTTGATTCTAGCAGAAGCGTTTTTGTTTTGTCCCGAAATTAAAGGTGGAATGAAAGTCTTTGAAGTGTTTTCATAAATATCGCGTAGCGATTAATTGAATTTAGGCGTGTCTTTTAAGACACGTAAAAGGGATTAAATCAATTTTTTGTCGCGTCAGCGACAACTGATTATCATCTTTGATTCAATTGTCGCTGACGCGACAAAATATTCATTCTAAATTAAACCCGTGCAATATATTGCACAGCTAAACTCAATTGGTCGCTAACGCGATGGAGGATTTTTAGTTTATTTTTGAAAATCCCGGTGTGAAATGTTTTTCTCCGAAAATTCACTATGAGTATAAACGCTCAAATTTGCGGCGTGAATTTTTTGAGATAGGAGAAAAAAATATGAAAAAATTTGTCGGTTTATTGGTGGTTGTTTTGGCATTAAGTATCGTTTCATTCGGGCAGATGAAGCCGGCCGGAGAAAAGAAAGAGGAGAAAAAAGCGGAGGAAACAAAACCCGTAGTGGTGACGCCGCTGACCTTGCCGGACGGTTATGAGGCGGGCGAAGTGACGGGCAATTTGAGCAACGGAACGAAACTTTCTTCTCTGCGTTGGGCGGAACGAAGTTCGGTCGCCTGTTTTCCGGGAACGCGGTTCGAGATGTTTAACGGCAATCACGTCCTCTACCGGATGGAACTGCCGGCGGCCTCGCGGATGACGATCACTTTGACGCCGAAAGATAACAAAACGATCAATCTCTACGCCTTGCGGCAGGGAATGCGTAGTCAGCAAAATCCGCCCGATATAACTTCGGCGATTTCCTGCGAAGCAAAATATCCGATCTATGCCAACATCAGCAAAACAAAAAGAGTGACGAACAAAGACGACGGTGTTCGCCGGATCGAATATATTTCCGTCAACAGTCCCTACAGCATCCTCATCGGCATTGCCGGAGCGGAAGGTTTGACGGAAGGCGATTTTACTTTGAAAGTAGAGATAAAATCTCGATAGTGAATGGTGAATAGTGAATAGTGAATAGAATTTTAAAAAATCAAACATCTATTCACCATTCACTATTTTCTCAATTCAAATAAACGGACGGGATCGGTTTATCCGTGGCTAAGCCGAACTGAATGATCGTATACGTTTCATCGGAACTGTTCCGGATATACCAGACGCCGTTTCGATAGACGGCAAAATCGGTCTTTTTATCGCCGTCATAATCGGCCGGAACGGGAATATCGGTGGAGATTCCCCATTGAAAGGCGATGAACGATCGGGTGCGGCTTTTCCAGACATACCAGACACCGTTTTGAAAGACCGCGTAATCGGTCTGCCCATCGCCGTCGTAATCGGCCGGGACAGGAATGTCCGTGTCCGTTCCGAATTGAAATGCATTGAACGGCAGTTCGGCCTGATAGCTGACATACCAGACGCCGTTGCGGAAAACGGCAACATCGCTCCGCCGGTTTTTGTCGTAATCGGACGGAATCGGTTTGTCGGAGGCGATGCCGAATTGGCGGGCTTTATAGGAATTGTTCGAACTGTTCAACTGATGCCAGACGCCGCCGCGGAATACTCCGAGATCGGCCCGTCCGTCATTGTCAAAATCCGCCGGAACGGGTGTGTCTGCGGTCAGACCGAATTGATTATAAATATAGCCGCCGTCCGAACTTTTGCGGATATACCAGGTTCCGTCGCGGTAAACGGCCGGATCGTATTTTCCGTCGCCGTCATAATCCGCCGGGACGAGTTTATCGTCGGCCAAGCCCCAGCTGAAACTTTTGTAAGACCCGTCCGAACTGTTCAAAATATGCCAGACGCCTGTTTCGGGACGATAGACGGCGATATCGGCTTTTTCATCGCCGTCAAAATCAAATGCCGCCGAACGCAAACCGGCTACCGGTTCAAGCTTAAAGGCGACCAGATTGTCGGCCTGACCGGGAATCGAAGACTCGCCCGCAATATAGACATTGCCCGCGTCATCGAGCAGCATCGTCGGTTGGGCAAAATCGGCACCCCAATCCATCATTCCGTCATAATCGAAAAACGGATTGCCGAAACGGTATCTCCACATCTCTTCACCGTCGGGCGAATATTTCAAGACCTGTATGTCGGCATTGGCAAAACCTTCCGAAGTTACGCCGATGTATATATTCGCGTCATCATCGAGAAGCAGTTTCGTATCGCCGTCGTAATCCTCCTCGTTGGGACCGTCATAGGTTTTTTCCCACAGCAAAACGCCGTCCGCGTCAAATTTGGCGGTAAAGGCATCGGTATTATAAAACTTCTCCGTCATACTGGTCATTCCCGTCAGAATTATGTTTCCGTTCGCATCGAGTTCCATCGCCGTCGGAACGGTTCCTTCAAAACTATTCGTCACCAAATAATCTTTTGTCCAGACGGTCGTTCCATCCGCATCGTTTATTTTATGAATGACGGCGTGACTTGAAAAATCCAGATAGCTTTGGCCGAGCACATATACATTTCCCGCTCCGTCGAGTTCGATCTCCAGACCTTCATCCGTCTCGTCAGTGCTTGAATTGTAAAGATTTTGCCAGACTTCATTTCCGTCCGCGTCATATTTTATCGTCAGAATGTTTTCGGCACTGCCGCCGGCACCGCCCTGCGAAATACCCGTCACATAGACGTTTCCAAGCGAGTCCACCTCGACTTCAGAAGGGCTGTCGCCGTTGATCGTGGAAAATCTTTTTACCCAGATAAGATTGCCGTCCGGGTCATATTTTAAGGTGGCGATATCGGCAAAGACGTTTTCGTCCCAGGACATACCCGTCACGTAAACATACCCGTTGGCGTCAATTTTCAGAGACCTCGGAAAATCGTTATAGGCGACCCGATGCTCATATTGCTTCAGCCAGAGTCGGTTGCCGTCGGTATCGTATTTTAAGGTAACGAAGTC
>JBGTRS010000505.1:3339-3566 GCA_041940665.1 Pyrinomonadaceae bacterium
TCCGTCCGAAGCCAGACTGTAGGAATAGCCGGTCAGATATATATCACCGTTCGGAGCGACGGCCATATCGCTCAAAATATCTTTATAATCGGCACTTCCGTTAAAATGTCTCGACCAGAGCTGATTCCCGTTCGGATCAATTTTGGAAATCACGAAATCCGTATCGCCGCCGCCGCGGACGGTAAACGTCGTGCCGCCGAGATAGATATTTCCGGCACCGTCGCGGC
>JBGTRS010000506.1:0-3550 GCA_041940665.1 Pyrinomonadaceae bacterium
TCACGCCGAAATACAAAGAACGATTCAAAGCGTCGTGGTCAGACAACTGATGAACTTAGCCGAAAACGAAGTCGCTCAAACTCAAGTTCAAGGCATTGCCACGGAAGGTTTGCATACGATCTTAGCGGAACTAAAAGGACGTCTGACACGAGGCCAAGGAAATGAGTTCAACCGCCCGATGCTTGAAAATATCGAAAGATTCCTTTCGCGTCCGGCGTTGCCGCGAAAGCAAACAGAAACCTTACCCGAACCGCCGGGCGATCCGATCGGCTCGAATTGAAACGGAACGCCGTCCATCTTGGCGGCAATGAGTGCGACAGTACGAAAACAAACATGAACGACCTGAAAAAATAAAATGAAAGTGTAAAGTTGATAAACTTTATTCCAACGCTCTGGCGTTGGTTGCCGGCAAGATGCCGGCGTGCCATTGAAACATTATGAATCCGAATTTCAAAAAAGCGTTCTTTCTTCTCTTATTACAACTAATTCTAGTTTTTACCGTTTTTGCCCAATCTGATGCGGTTGACAAGTTTGTTCAAACACAACTTGCCGAACAGAACGTTCCGGGCGTCGCAGTTGCCGTTATCAAAAACGGCAAGATAGTTAAAATAAAAGGCTACGGTTTGGCGAGCGTCGAGTTTCAGGTTCCGGCGACCGATCAAAGCATTTTTGAGATCGGTTCGGTTTCCAAGCAAATCACGGCCGCCGCGATCATGCTTTTAGTTGAAGACGGCAAGGTTGAACTTGATGAAAAGATCTCGAAATATCTGCCCGAAACGCCCGACGCCTGGAAAGATGTCACCGTCCGAAACCTCCTGAATCACACTTCGGGCATTCCGAGCTATACACGGCTCGGCGGTTTTGAACTTCATAAAAGATACAAGGTCGCCGATTTTATCAAGGAACTCTCCAAGCATCCGCTCGATTTTGAAACCGGCTCGCAATACCGCTACAACAACAGCGGTTACAGCCTTTTAGGCTACATTATCGAATCGGCTTCCGGCAAGACTTACTGGGATTTTTTAAGCGAACGCATCTATCAACCTTTGGGAATGAATTCGACCGCCAACCGCGATCCGCAGTTTGTCGTGCGAAACCGCGTAACGGGTTACGAATGGGAAAACGGCAGGCTCACGGGACGCGACGGAGTTTTAACCGATCTCTTTAGTGCCGGAGCGATAATTTCGAGCGTTGCCGATATGGCCAAATGGAACCTCGCCTTGCGTGGCGATAAATTGCTCAAACAGACGAGCAAGGACGAGATGTGGAAACCCGGAACTTTGAACGACGGCGAGAAACTGCGTTACGGTCTGGGTTGGAACATCTCGGAGTTTCGCGGTCAGAAACTCTTTAGCCACGGCGGACAAACCGCCGGATTCGCCGCCAATAATTCGCTTTATGTTGATTCTGACCTCCAGATCATCGTCCTTTCAAATCTCGGCACACAAGGCTTGGGAAGTTCGATCGCCCGCGGAATCGCCAAAATTTACATTCCCTCAATTTCGCTCAAGGCTTTGAAAGTCAAACCCGATGAAAACCCGCCAGTGACCGCCAAATTCAAAACCGCTTTTGAAAACATCCTCAAGGAAAATTTCGACACCGAAACTTTAACCGACAATCTCATCAAAACGCTTTCAACCGAACGCTCCAAAGCCAACTTTAAACGAATAAATAGCTTCGGCAAGATCAGGAAATTTGAGTTGGTAGAAACAGAAAACACCGACGGCAAAACCATTTACCGTTACCGTGTCGAAATGCCGAAACGTCTTTTGCTCGTCAGATTTGAAAACAGTGAGGGCGAAAAAGTTTCTCAAGTTTCGGTTGAAGAAGAAGAGTAATGGAAATTAAATTTATTGTATTTTTCGGCAAGCAGGTGTATTAAATAGAGGGAAGATTACGAATCTGATGACAGAATGTTCTTGGTAGTGAACTAAGATTACTGCTTTATAACTTGCCACTAGCTTCAGCTAGTGGACTGAGATTGAAAAGAAAATAAGGCTTTAGCCGAATCAGAAAAAAAGCAAATTCCTTTTGGCTTTAGCCCTATAAAATACTATGCCTTACGTGAGAGTTTGGATTCATTTTGTTTGGTCAACTAAAAACAGAGAGCCTTTTTTGAGTGATAAGATCAGAAAAGATGTTTTCGAGCATATCAAGGAAAATGCCGAATCGAAAGAAATTCATATTGATTTTATCGGCGGTTATGTTGACCACGTTCATTGTTTGACCTCTTTGGGAACAGACCAGACGATTGAAAATATGATGAGATTGATAAAAGGCGAAAGTTCGCATTGGATAAACAAGCAAAATCTCACACAGGGAAAGTTTGGCTGGCAGGATGAATATTTTGCAGTTTCGGTGAGTGAAACGAATGTGGTAAGTGTCAGGAAATATATTACCAATCAAGAAGAGCATCATAAACAAAAGAGTTTTGCAGATGAGTTTGAAGGATTTATGAAGCGAGCAGGATTTCAGAGATTTAAAGATTGAAAAAGATTGGGCTAAAGCCAAAAGGAAAATACTTTCTTAAAATTTGGCTAAAGCCCTTGTTTCCCTTTATCAAAATCCACTAGCTGAAGCTAGTGGCAAGTTATTAAAGCTAAAGAACATAATGAAAACACTAATCAAAAACGGACGAATCATAACGGCGGTGGATGATTACAACGCCGATATTTTTATTGAAGATGAAACGGTTTCGGTGATCGGAAAATCTTTGGACATGGAAGCCGACACAACAATTGATGCGGGCGGCAAACTCGTTATTCCGGGCGGGATCGATCCGCATACGCATATGGAACTTCCCTTCGGCGGAACATTTGCGTCCGATGATTTCTGGACGGGCACAAGGGCGGCGGCTTTTGGCGGAACGACGACGATCATTGATTTTGCCGTTCAGACCAAAGGCGAATCAATGATCGCGGGCGTGGATAAATGGCACGCTAAAGCCGAGGGGAAAACGGCGATTGATTACGGTTTTCATCTGATTACGACCGATTTTGAAGACAAACACACCGAGGAAATGTACACTTTGATGGATGAAGGCATCACTTCTTTTAAGCTCTTTATGGCTTATCCGGGCGTGTTTCTGGCGGACGATGCGACGATCTTTCGGGCGATGTCGGCGGCGGGAGAAAGAGGCGGTCTGATCTGTATGCACGCGGAAAACGGCATCGTCATTGATGAGATCGTCAAACGGGCGTTGGCCGAAGGACGCACCGCTCCGAAATATCACGCTCTGACACGCCCGACCGTCGCCGAAGCCGAAGGCGTTCATCGGGCAATTGCCATTGCCGAAATGGCTGAATCGCCCGTTTATATCGTTCATTTAAGTTCGTCTGACGCACTTAACCAAGTCCGCGAAGCGAGAGACCGCGGAATTCCCGCCTTTGCCGAAACCTGTCCGCAATATCTGTTTTTATCGATCGAAGATTACGGCGACGATTTTGAAGGTGCAAAATACGTGATGACTCCCGCCTTGCGTGAAAAATGGAATCAGGACGAACTTTGGAAGGGCTTAAAAATGGATGATCTGCAAGTCATTTCAACCGAC
>JBGTRS010000507.1:0-3517 GCA_041940665.1 Pyrinomonadaceae bacterium
GTGAGCTTCCATTCCGGCAAGTGCGGCATAAGCCGACAAAGCTCCGGCGGCATTTCCGGCCGACGGGACGGCGACTTTTTTAACCCCCAATTCCTTGGCCATCGAAACGGCGGCCGTCATTCCGCGGGCTTTAAAACTCTGCGTCGGGTTGGCCGATTCGTCCTTGATAAAAAGATTTTTTAAATCATATTTTCCGCCCAAAGTTTTCGCCCGATGAAGCGGCGTCCAGCCTTCTCCTAAAGAAACTATGTTTTCTTTATTTTCCACCGGTAAAACTTCCGCGTATCGCCAGAGCGTTGAAACGCCGTTTTGCAAAGATTCTTTCGTTAATTTCCGTGAAACCCTTTCAAGATCGTATGCGACCAAAAGGGGCATTCCGCAATTTGTGCAGAGATTGTAAAGTTTGTTCGGTTCAAAATTTTGTCCGCAAGCCGAGCAAGAAAGATGTGTTACGTTCATAAATTTATATCTAACATTTTTCGGCGGAAGTTTCGATTGCCCGATTCATTTTCAGTCGGGATTTTACGGCTTTTATCGAAAAACGAACCATCTGTTACAATGAGCCGTATAAAACTTAAAAAGCAAACGGGAGATTTTTATGGATCACACGGGCGTTTCGCATGAACGGACTGAAATTTATGCCAAAAAGATTTTGGCGGGCGATGTCGAAAGCGTCCGTATGCGGATAATCAGTGCGATGGAACTTTTGGGTTATGACATCATCGAAGATGAACCGAACATCATCGGGCGACGCGACGAAAGAGGCTGGGCAAACTGGTTCTTTTCGGCGGATGTGCTTGAATATGCGTCGAGTCTGACCGTTCGTTTGAAAGCCGTCGGCGAAAATTCAACCCGCGTCGTGTTCGATTATTCGATCAAACATCCGATGCTCAACAAAGGCGAGAGAAAAATCGTCGTTAAGGAAGCCGAAACGATCGCGGCAATTTCAAAAACTCACGCCATCGAAAAGATCTGCTCGGTCTGCGAAACCGAATCCACCGACGACTCGAAATTTTGCCGCCGCTGCGGAACGCCTCTGACCACGGAGCAAGCGGAACTGGAAGTCCTGCGGATGATGGCGGAAACGCGGGCGGGAAAAACTTCCGTCGTCGCCTCTTCGATCTCGATGTTCGTTTCGTCGTTTGTCATTCTCCTCGCTTTTATCCTCAATAGTGCCGGTCTGATAAAACCGAAACTTTTTCCCGTGCTTTTAATCTTCGGCGGAGCGGGCGTTTTGTTCTCGATCATCACCTCACTCTTCGGCTGGAACCGCTTGAAAAGAGCTTTGGATACGCCCGAAGAAAAAACTCCGGGGAACGCTTCACGCTACAAAATGCCTTTTGAATCGCTCGATACGGGCGAATTCGAGGAACTGCCGCCACAGCGTCAGCCGGTCGGCTCGATCACGGAAGGCACGACCAATTTGCTCGATCAGGAATGGAAGAACCGACACGAAAAAGAAAAAGTTCCCGTCTCAAACCGGCGGGAAACGCGTGATTTTGATTAAAATCACTCACCTCACCTATTTGAAAAAAGTCTTGTCGCTTTCAGCGACAAAAAACGAAATTGGGTAAGGTAAGTAAAATCATTTTCACCCAAAATATATGACAAAGCAAAGATCAAGATTGCAGAGAATTTTCGAGCGGGTCGAAGATTGGTCGGACGAAGTGCGTTACCGTCTGAAAAAATTTGACGATGACCTTCTGATCACGCCATATATGGGCTTTGGCAACGCGGATCGAATCCTGATGCGGGGCCGCGTTTTGGAAGACAAGGAAATCCGGGATTCAAAAGAAACCGACAGCCGCTGGCGGAATCTGAAAAATATGTACCGGCATTTTGAAACCGACGAAGTTCCGTTCGCCCGCGTTAAAGCTAAGTTTCAAGAAGCGGAACAAGAAGTCATCACCGACCGCGAAGGTTATTTTCTGCTTGAACTCGGACTCACGGAAAAACCGTCCGCCGATCTTTGGCACGAGGTCGAATTCAAACTGCTCGAACCTATGCCGGACAAAAGCGACGATGCCCAAACGTTCGGACAGGTTCTGATCCCGCCCGACACGGCAAAATTCGGCGTCATCAGCGATATTGACGACACGATCCTGAAAACAAACGTCGGCAATAAATTCAAGATGATCCTGACGACGATTCTCTCCAACGCTCACACGCGGGTACCGTTTGAAGGCGTCGCCGCATTTTATAAGGCTCTGCAAAAAGGCGTTTCGGAAAATGAAGGCAATCCGATCTTTTACGTTTCATCGAGTCCGTATAATCTCTACCATTTGCTCGTAAAATTTCTGGAACTGCAGGAAATTCCGCTCGGTCCCGTTTTCCTGAAGGATTTCGGAACACACACGCCGTTTACCGCCGGCGATCACAAAACCCATAAACTCGAAAATATCAGAAACGTTCTTGAAACCTATCCGCATCTGCCATTTGTCCTGATCGGCGATAACAGCGAGCAAGACCCCGAAATTTACAAGCAGATCGTGCACGATTATCCGGAAAGGATCCGCACGATCTATATCAGAAAGGTGAATGACGAGTTTGAAAACAAATATGATGTCGAGGCTTTGATCAAAGAAGTTCAAACGAGCGGAAGTCAGCTGATCTTTGCCCCCGACAGCGAATTTGCCGCTAATCACGCCGCCGGAGAGAATCTCATCGCCGTCGAATCGCTGGCGGAAATACGCGAAAACAAGGAACTCGACAGGGATTCGCCGGAAGCCGAAGACCTGACGGAAGAAAAGCTTGTCAACAAATAATGCCGGATTTGCTTCTGTAATTTAATGACCGAATTTGCAAATTGTCGTTTCGCAACTTTCGGTGCGGCATTTTCGTTGTAAAATCTGTAACACGGCTGACCAAAAAAAACTGAAAAAAAAGAGGTCTATATGAAAAGATTCAAATTTGAATACTTATCGGCGAAGATAAGTGTGTTCGTTTTACTGCTTGTTCTATCGCAGGTTTCAGCCTTTGCTCAAGGGGAAGGAAAACTCATCCGCGAGATCGTTCACGGCAAATCGCTTGAAAACACGGTGACAAAAGAAAATCCCGACCGGAACGTGAGTATATACTTGCCGCCGAGCTACGAAAAATCTCCGAACAAACGCTATCCGGTCGTTTATCTTCTGCACGGAATAACCGATACGGATCAAACCTGGACAAAGGCCTGGTCTCAAGCAAACGCCGGTTATGCAACCATTCAGGATGTCATGGATAGCGGCATCGCGGCCGGAAAGTTCGGCGAAATGATCGTCGTCATGCCCGATCAGAAAACGAACTGGTTCGGAAGTTTCTACGTCAATTCGACCGTGACGGGAAATTGGGCGGATTGGACTTCAAAAGAACTGGTCGGATATATTGACGGAAAATACCGGACACTTTCAAACGTAAAAAACCGCGGAATTGCCGGCCATTCGATGGGCGGTTACGGGGCGATCACTTTGGCGATGAAGCATCCCGAAATTTTCAGTGTCGCTTACGGAATGAATCCGGCGATTATGGATTGGGGCGG
>JBGTRS010000508.1:0-3510 GCA_041940665.1 Pyrinomonadaceae bacterium
TAAATCTTTGCCCATAATTTTTATACTTTTACTCGGAATAGTTTCATTTGCTCAGGTAACAAAGGAAACTAAAAACGAATGTGAGGCAAAGGATTATGAATGTTTTGTTAAACAATATACTTTACGCATCGAAGCCGATCCGAAAGATGCCGAAGCTTATTATTTAAGGGGTGAAATTTATTCTTTGTGGTCAAATTATGAATATGCAATTAAAGATTTGAACAAAGCCCACGAACTCAGGCCGGACGTTGCCATAGTTCTGGTGAGTAGGGGAGTTGTTTTTGGCCGTGACGATAAACCGCTTGAAGCATTGAAAGATTATACAAAAGCAATCGAGATGAACAAAAAAGACACTCGTTCGATATATAATCGCGGACTTACTTATTTGGATTTGAACGAAAGCGAAAAAGCAAAAGCCGATTTTTCGCAGGCTTTGGAAATACTTGATTTGGAGATTCCGCTTTATTCGAATGATTTTAGACGATATTTAACCCGCGGTCTTACAAATTTTTTATTGGGCAATAATGATAGAGCCGTGATGGATTTTTACAATTCAATTCAAATCAATCCGAATTTTGCCGAAACATATTTTCAACGCGGATTCATTTACGGCAAACAGGAAAATTATTCTCTCGCTTTAGACGACTTTGACAAAGCTATTGAACTCGAACCGGAGTATGCAATCGTTTATAAATACAGGTCTTTGATACACCGGAAATTCGGTAATCTCGATCTTTCTTCAAACGATTGGCAAATATACGAAAAATTAAGAAAGAAAAAATAAAAAAAGACAGGCATTAAACCTGTCTAATCAAGTCTTCATTCATTTTCAAATTACATCAACATCGTCACGGGTTTTTCAAGCATTTGCTTGAATGTCTGGAGGAATTTTGCTCCCGTTGCACCGTCCACGACGCGGTGATCGCAGCTCATCGTTACGTGCATAATGTTCTTGACGACGACTTCGCCGTCTTTGACGACGGGTGTCGGGTTCGCCCGGCCGACGGCTAGGATCGCCGCTTCGGGCGGATTGATGATCGCCGTAAATTCCTTAATGCCGAACATTCCGAGGTTTGAGATCGAAAACGTTGCTCCCTGATATTCTTCCGGCTGGAGTTTTTTGTTGCGGGCTTTTTCGGCGAGTTCCGTGATTTCATCGGAGATCTGCTGAAAACCTTTTTTATTTGCCCCGCGAACGATCGGTGTGATCAAACCCTCATCAATAGCGACCGCTACGCCGATGTCCGCATCTTCATAGAAACGAATCTTATCGTCCTGATAGGAAGCGTTGACGAACGGATGTTTTGTTAAAGCCATCGCCGCGACCTTGACGATGATGTCATTGACGCTGATCTTTTCGGGGGCGATGGATTCATTGATCTGTTTGCGGAGAGCGAGCGTTTCGTCCATTTCGATCTCGACCGTCAGATAAAATGTCGGAACCGGGCCGATCGAAGTCGTCAGCCGTTGGGCGATCGTCCGCCGCATCGGCGAAGTGTTTTCTTCGCGGAAAGCCGATGCTCCCTGAATATCGGTTTGAGTAAATTCGGGAGCGGCAGTGGGTTGAGCGGTCTTACCGCTTTCGAGAGCCTTTTCAATGTCTCGTTTGATGATCCGGCCGTTCGGTCCCGAACCCGATATCGAACGCAGATCAATCCCGTTTTCGCTGGCCATCCGGGCGGCGATCGGTGAAACGAGCAGGCGGCCGTTCGTGCTTTGGCCTTCGGCCTTCGGCCTTTGTTCTTCGGCGGGTTTTGATTCAGAAGTTTCAGCGGATGGTTTTTCTTCTTTTACCTCACCTTCGTCCTTAACTTCTTTCTCCTCTTCTTCTTTGGCGGAAGCGGAAGCTCCGTTTGAAGAACTCTCGTTTTCGATTTCTTTCAAGAGATCGGAAAAATCTTCGCCTTCTTCGCCGATGATGCCGATGGTCTGACCGAGTTTGGCGTTTTCGCCCGCCGGAACGAGGATTTTCAGAAGCGTTCCGGCTTCGAGCGAAGTCATTTCCATCGTTGCTTTATCGGTATCAACCTCGGCGATCGTTTCGTTTGCTTCGATCTCGTCGCCTTCCTCTTTTACCCAACTCGAAATCTGCCCTTCTTCCATCGTCGGAGAAAGTTTGGGCATTAAAATTTTGTTAGCCATAAATTTTTATCAGAAAATTTGCCAGTATATAAACTTTTACCTGAATTCAGAATTATAAAACAAATTTTATTTTAAACAAATGAACCGGAAAATGATAATGACGGTTTTAGAAAAAATTTTGATTTTTAGGGTGTTTAAACATATAGTGTATGAAAATAGTGCGAAAAAAGGGCAGTTTTTATAAAACGGAGAGAAGATCAAATGTTGAAAAAAAATTGCCGGGAAATCGTTTTCGTTATCCTTTTAACCTTCTGTCTTTCAAACACCGCAACTCCTGCAAATAAGTTTTATAAATTACCCGATAAAAATCTTTCCGTTCAAAATGAACGGGCGTATCTGGTTGAAGAATACGGTGTCAAGAAAGCCGTCTTCAATCTCAAAGAAGGAGAAATCCGTCTGCATCTGCCCGACGACCTGTCGGCCGGCGATACGATCTCCGGGACGGTGTCGGCATTTCCGCAGGGCAAGGACGAGGCCGAAAAATTAAAACATTCCGATACTTTAAGCGGCTACGTCATAGACATTGAAGACGAACGCGAGTCGGTTGGAAAAAATATCGTCAAATTTCATATTCCCGAAAATCTTAAAGACAATAGGGTGAATTTGGTCGTCCGCAACGCGAAGGGAAAATCCGTAGCCGAACTGGAATTTGCCGCCGCCACAGCTTCTGACGAACGTCCTGAAGCCCGGGGCGAATATCAGATACCGCACATCGGACAGGCCGGAAGAAATATAAATATCACGGGCGAGTTTGACGGCGATCTTGAAAACACGGAATGTCTGGTCGGTGATTCACCGGCTAAAGCGATCGCCGAATCGCCGCGAAAGACCGTTTTTGAAAGTCCGACCGATGTCATCGGCCCGACCGAACTGAAACTGACGGAAGGCTTTACCGAGATCGTACAGGAATTTCGGAATGTCGGAGTCGGTTTAAGTGCCGGAAAATTGAATCTGACGAGAGGCGAAACGACCGATCTGCAAATTACGGTGAGCGGTTTGCAAGGGATTACGGACGAAATTCCGCTTAATCTGCACTGCACCGGCTCGGCCAATATGTCGGGCGGGAATATCCAGAACCTGCAGATCTCACCGAATGAGGTGCAGGCCGACGGCACGGTCACAAACACCCGAACTCTGACCGGTGTGCAGACGGGAAATTTCAACGTGACGGCCAATGTCGTCGTCAATGCCAAACCGAAAAACCTTTCGGATCAGATCGTTCACATCGAACGAGACCCGGTAAATATCGGCGACGAAAACGATAAGGTCTGGTGGATGAAGGTCAAAACGCTCGACGGCCGGATCATTGATATTTATATGAAGCAGGATTTTAAACCGAATCTGAAATTTTGCGAGCTCTCAAAAAAC
>JBGTRS010000509.1:0-3486 GCA_041940665.1 Pyrinomonadaceae bacterium
AATCGCCTTACCGGAAAGTTGAAGACGGCCGCGTGATCGAATATGTCAAGATCATCAACGGCGGCGACACGGAATTCAAACCGAATTCGCACGTGCCTCTGGAAGATGTCGAAGCGGCGAATAAAAAACTCAAAAAAGATCAGAGAGAAGCCGAGTTCGAGCCGTATCCGTTTTATTTGACGGCCTGGGACGAAGACCGCTACGTCATCGGTCAGGCGAACATCGAGCTTGATGAAAAGGGAAATCTCGTCAACGAAAGAAACGCCGCCCGAAAAGCCGGTGAATTTATTACCGCTTCGCGGGATGAGATCGAATATATGGACGTTTCGCCGAAACAGCTCGTTTCGGTGGCGGCTTCCTTGATTCCGTTCCTCGAAAATGACGACGCGAACCGGGCTTTGATGGGATCGAATATGCAGAGGCAATCTGTTCCGCTACTTCGTGCCGACGCTCCGTATGTCGGAACGGGAATGGAACGCATTGCGGCGAGAGATTCCGGAGCGGTCGTCGTTGCCAAACGCGACGGCGTCGTAGATTACGTTGACTCGGAACGGATCATCGTCAAAGCCGACCATCAGGCCGGCGGCACGATCTCGCGGGAGGTGACGGCGGATATTTATTCGCTCGTAAAATTCAAGCGTTCTAATCAAAACACCTGTATCAATCAACGTCCGATCGTCGAGGTCGGCGAACGGGTGAAAAAAGGTCAGGTCATTGCCGACGGGCCATGCACGGACAAGGGCGAACTCGCCCTTGGCAGAAATGTCCTCGTCGCGTTTATGCCGTGGCGTGGTTACAACTTCGAGGATGCGATTCTCGTTTCCGAAAGACTCGTTAAAGAGGATTATTATACTTCGATTCACATCGAAGAACTCGAAGTCGAAGCCCGCGATACGAAACTCGGTCCCGAAGAGATCACGAGAGATATTCCGAACATCGGAGAAAATATGCTCCGCGATCTGGATGAATCGGGAATTATCAGGATCGGGGCTCACGTCAGTCCGGGTTCGATACTTGTCGGAAAAGTTACGCCGAAAGGTGAAACTCAATTGACGGCGGAGGAAAAACTTCTGCGGGCGATCTTCGGTGAAAAAGCCGGCGATGTGAAAGACGCCAGTTTGACCGCACCTCCGGGAATCGAAGGCACGGTCGTTGACGTGCAGGTCTTTACGCGAAAAGGTCAGGAAAAAGATGATCGTTCGCTGAATATCGAATCGAAAGAGGAAGATGCTCTTCGTCGCGACCTTGAGGACGAGATCAGAATCTTGACCGAACAGCGTGACGAGAGAATTTACGAACTCTTTGACGGTCGCAAGTTGACGAAAGATTTGACCGAAGGCAAGGAAGTTCTTTTGAAAAAAGGAACCGATCTGACAAAGGAAACCCTGAAGGAAATTCCGGTGAAAAGTTTGCGAAAGGCGAGTGTTTCCGCCGGAACGGTTGATATCGAATCGGAGATCAACGATTACTTCCAAAGAACCGACCGCCAGATCAGCATCTTGAGCGACATCTACGAAGAAAAGATCGCCAAGATCAAACAGGGCGACGAACTGCCGCCGGGCGTCATCAAGATGGTCAAAGTTTTCGTGGCGATGAAACGCAAATTGAGCGTCGGCGACAAGATGGCCGGACGGCACGGAAACAAAGGTGTCATCGCCAGAATTTTGCCGGAAGAAGATATGCCGTATTTGCCGGATGGAACGCCGGTCGACATCGTGCTTAATCCGCTCGGTGTGCCTTCGCGGATGAACGTCGGTCAGATTCTCGAAACACATCTCGGTTGGGCCGGACGCGTTCTCGGTCTGCATTTCGCTACACCTGTCTTCGACGGTGCGAGCGAAGTCGAGATCAAGAAATACATCAAACAGGCCAACGACCGGTACGACGAACTCGGACTTCCGAATTCGGTCGGACCGTCGGGTAAAACACGGCTTTATGACGGCTTGACGGGTGAACAGTTCGAGCAGAAAGTAACCGTCGGTTACATCTATATGCTCAAACTCTCGCACCTTGTTGACGATAAGATTCATGCCCGTTCGATCGGTCCATATTCTTTAATTACGCAACAACCGCTCGGCGGTAAAGCCCAGTTCGGCGGACAGCGGTTCGGTGAGATGGAAGTTTGGGCGTTGGAAGCTTACGGTGCGGCTCACATTTTGCAGGAACTTCTGACCTGCAAATCCGATGACGTTGCCGGACGCTCGAAGATCTATGAAGCCATCGTCAAAGGTGCGGCGGATTTCCGTCCCGGAATTCCCGAATCGTTTAACGTGCTTGTGCGGGAATTGCAGTCGCTCTGTCTCGATGTCGAACTCATCACCGAAGACGAGGTTGACGAAGATGCCCAGAACGCCGGCGTTGAAGAATTGGTTGGTGGATAAGCGATATAATCGCGGTCTTCGGTTTTTGGTCTTTGATCTTTGATTTGTTTTGAGTTTTTACATCTTACAAAAAATGCGAAAACTTTGAGCTATCAAGACTGACAAAGACCAAAAACCGAAGACCAAAGACCGCAACCGCAAGGTTGCAAATAATGGAGAAATAAATGTTTCGATTTCAAAACGAAAAAACGCAATTGAGTCCGAATTTTGAGGCGATCCGTATCTCGCTCGCATCGCCCGAAAAAATCAAATCGTGGTCGCACGGCGAGGTGACGAAGCCGGAAACTATCAACTACCGGACTTTTAAGCCGGAACGCGACGGGCTTTTCTGTGCGAGAATTTTCGGTCCGGTTTCGGATTGGGAATGTTTGTGCGGAAAATATAAACGGATGAAGCACCGCGGCGTGATCTGCGATAAATGCGGTGTCGAAGTTACTCAATCGAAGGTTCGCCGCGAACGGCTCGGTCATATCGAACTCGCTTCCCCGTGTTCGCACGTCTGGTTTTTCAAGGGATTGCCTTCGCGGATCGGTCATCTTCTGGACATAACCTTACGCGATCTCGAAAAGATTCTCTATTTCGAGCTGTATATCGTGATTGATCCGGGCGATGTTCCCGATATGAAGGAAAAAGACCTTCTGACGGATGAAAAATACCGTGAGTTGATGCAGGAGCATCCCGGCAAATTCGTGGCGAAAATTGGGAAGCCATTTTCGGTGTTGATGATGCAGGTGGAGATCGTTTCGACTTATTCAGTAGATGAGTAATGATTTCGAACAGAATGCATCAAAAAGTCTTCCGACGAATGATCCGAAAAATGCGGTGTCCACGCGGCAGTGCCGCGGGTCCGAGCGTCCCATGGGCAAGGGGCGATATGGCGTATACGCCGTATACGTATACGCGTTGCGCGTCGGCGACCATTCGCCACCAGGCCGGAGAACAGGTGCCGAGTGCGCCGGAAAATTTGCGGAGCGTACTCAATGCTGCGTATAAATTTCCTTTTAAATCAATGCGCCAGAAAGACCGATACACATCGATGCATTTGCCCGGATTGGCGTGCCAATTTAGCCCTGATTGCGGATCGAAGCGACATCTGAGCGCACAG
>JBGTRS010000510.1:0-3481 GCA_041940665.1 Pyrinomonadaceae bacterium
ATTTCTTCAATGGTTTCTTTTGATTCCGGCAATGTTTCGGAAATATCGCCGAACAGCGATTCACTCAAATCTGTTTTTGGCATTGTTTTTTCTTCCCCTGTTTGCTCTTCGGTATTAATGTTGTTTGTGTTCTGATAATTCCGCTCGGAATAGTCTCGCTTCGGCATTTCGGAAAGTTTTGAAAGTCTCGCCGAATCGAGAAGGCTCGTGCGGCGTTTCGGTTTGTTTTGCTGAAAGTTTTCATTTGTATCGCTGATCTTTCTTAAAACCTGATCGGTCGGCACGAATTTTTCCAGACGCTCACGCGGGATTTCTGTTGCGGTTTTTGGTTTTTGAATCTCGGTCTTTGAATTTATTTCGGGCAGATCGGCCTCTAAATTTTCGACGCCGAGTTCCTGCAAGTATCTGACTTGCTCCGCGACATCTTTGATAAATTCTGCGAGTTCATTGCTCATTTATTTCTTATTTTGATTATTTCATCCAAAATTTTATCAGCCAAATCGCGTTTTGACATTAGAGGAAAATTTGTTTCATCTTCTTTTGTAATGATCGTCGCGATGTTCGTATCGGAATTAAAGCCCGCTCCTGTTTTGGTGATGTCGTTGGCGATGACCATATCGAGATTTTTCTTTTCCAGTTTCGATCTGGCGTATTCGACGACCGTGTCAGTTTCTGCGGCAAAGCCGATGACCAACAAACCGTTGTGACGGTTTTTTGAAATATTCGCGAGAATATCCGGCGTTTTGACTAGTTCCAAGGTGAGCGAATCCTTTTTCTCCTTTTTGATCTTCGAGGTGACGATTTCTTTCGGACGATAATCGGCGACGGCCGCCGCACCGACAAAGATCGTCGCGTTTTGTAATTCATTCATCACCGCTTCAAACATTTCTTCGGCAGAAATTCCGTTGACGATCTTGACGTTTTCGGGCGGTTCAACACTCGTTTTCCCGCAAACGACGGTAACTTCTGCACCGCGATCTCTGGCCGCTTCCGCTAAGGCAAATCCCATTTTGCCCGACGAGTGATTGGAAATAAACCGCACGGGATCGATCGCCTCGCGAGTTCCGCCGACGGTTATCAGGATTTTCTCAGAGAGAAAATCTTTGGTCTTTGGACTTTGGTTTTCGGTCTTTAGATCTAAGGTCTTCTCCCTTTCTCCTCTTCTCCCTTTCTTCCTTTCTAATAAAGAGAGTGCTTGTTTGGTGATATTCTCGACATCCTCCAACTTTCCCGTTCCGACCGTTTTACACGCCAGTTCGCCTGAAACGGGTTCGACGAAATAAACGCCGTCTTGTTTTAATTTTTCGATATTTCTCTGCGTCGCCGGTTGTTCCCACATCGTTGTGTTCATCGCCGGAGCGACCATCACGGGAGCGGTTGAAGCAAGGTATGTCGAAGTCAAAAAATCATCGGCAATGCCGTTGGCGAATTTTGCCAAAATGTTCGCCGTTGCCGGAACGATCAAAAGCAGGTCAATATTTTGCGAAAAATTTATGTGAGCGATCGGGTCGGGGTTGTTTTCGTCGTAATCGTCAACCAGAACATAAGATTCGGTAAAAGCCCGGAATGTCAAAGGTTTTATAAATTCGGTCGCATGCCTGGTCATCGCCACGCGGACTTCGCATTCTTGTTTCTGCAAAAGCCGTAGAACTTCGATGGCTTTATAAGCGGCGATTCCGCCCGAAACGCCCAAGCCGATGCAAAATTTCTTTTTCTCGTTCATAAAATAAGGGCTGAAAATCGTTTGATTCCAGAATATAGCCAAGTTTAACATTAACCGTTTGAGATTGAAATACTGTGGATTGCAACGTCCCTTCAAAGCGAAAGTCTGTGGTAAACTTCCGTTTTAGAAAAATATGAAAAGCGAAAAACAAGCGGCACTTTTTGAATCGAGAACAAAAGAGACCGAAGCGGAAAAGATTCTGCTCTACGCACTCGGCGATTTTCAGGATCGGGGCTTTGAACTGATCGGCCGAAAACTTCCGCTCGACCGTCTGCTCGGAGCATTCAAACGCGCGTTCGAACATTTCGGAATGGACGAAATGCCGGATGAACAAATCGCCGAAACTCTGCACAAACTCGGTGCGAAGATCGAAAAAGTTCCGAGTTACGTTGCCAAACATCCGTTTCGCGTCACGGTTTTTGAAGAACTTGCACAAAAAGCAACGGAATTTTACAAACACCAAAAAACGGAATAATAAAAAACTAGTTTGATCGGAGAGGTTTCTGAATTTATCAGGAAAGCGTTTTATTTGAACTGAATAATTTTTCGAAAATCGAAAAAATCCCGCGTATAAGTTATATTTGAGTTAATGAATTCGGACGAACTCAAAGAGGCTTATAAATACTGCGAAAGCGTTACCCGCGAGAACGCCAGGAGTTTTTATTTTGCCAACAAATTTCTCCCGAAAGACAAACAAAATGCCGTTTATGCACTTTATGCACTTTGCCGGAATGTTGACGATGAAGTTGATGAGGCAAATGTTCAAAATGAAGCGGAAGCCGTTGCAGCCGTTGAAAAATGGCAGAATAAACTTGCAGAAGTTTATTCGGTTCAGAGTTCAGAGTTCAGAGTTCAAGGTTCAATTTCAATTGAAGGAAACTCTGAACACAAAACTCCGAACTCGGAACTCGTTATGTTGGCTTGGGAAGATATGCTCAAAACCTTTGATATTCCGCAGGAAATTCCGCTCGATCTGATGAGAGGCGTTTTGATGGACACGCATAAAAACCGCTACGAAACCTTTGAAGAACTCTATGTTTACTGCTATCGCGTCGCTTCGACGGTCGGCTTGATGTCGTCGGAAATTCTCGGTTATTCCGACAAAAAAGCCCTCGAATACGCCGAAGCTCTGGGAATTGCGATGCAGTTGACGAACATTTTGCGGGATGTCAAAGAAGATACTGAAATGAATCGTATCTATCTGCCGCAGGAAGATTTGCGAAAATTCGAGGTTTCGGAAAAACAGATATTTGAAAACCGGGCGGATGAAAATTTTGTGGAAATGATGAAATTTCAGATCGCACGGGCAAGGAAGTTTTACAAAAAAGGTGAGAAGGGAATTCCTCTTCTTGAAAAAGATGCACGCTTTTGCGTCTTGCTGGCGTCGAGGATTTACGGACAGATTTTATCCGAGATCGAAAAGCAAAATTACGATGTTTTTCAAGGCCGGGTTTTTACGACCAAAGGACAGAAACTGCTTTCCGTTCCGAAAATCTGGCGGGAAGCAAGAAATTTATAAAATTTTTGAATTTCGGGGAATAATTTTGAATTAGCCGAGTATTAAAAGGTTTGAATAAAAAATAAATCATTTAAGCTTATGAAAAATATCTTTTTAATAATATCGGCAGTAGTATTGCTAACTTTTTCAAGTGCCTGTTCATACGAATCATCAACGCAGGCTCAGCAAATTGATCCGAAAACGAATAATTCCAAAACCGATGATTTTGTGTCGGTTGAAGATGCGGCAAAAAACGCTCT
>JBGTRS010000511.1:0-3467 GCA_041940665.1 Pyrinomonadaceae bacterium
TCCAGACGTCCGGGTGAGCTTTCTCGATCTCGTCGAACAAGATCACACTGTACGGCCTGCGGCGAACCGGCTCGGTGAGCTGACCGCCCTCTTCGTAGCCGACGTAGCCCGGAGGCGCGCCGATCAGGCGGGCCACCGAGTGTTTCTCCATGAACTCGGACATATCGATCCGCACCATTTTTTCTTCGCTTCCGAACATAAATTCGGCGACCGCTTTGGCGAGTTCGGTTTTGCCGACGCCGGTCGGTCCGAGGAAAAGCAGAACGCCGTCGGGCGAGTAGTGATTTTCCTTGAGCGGCCCTTTGTTCAGCCGAAGACGTTCGGCGACGGCCCGCACCGCTTCTTTTTGACCGATGACCCGCTCGCCCAATTTTTCTTCCATGACAATAAAACGGTCGGTCGTGTCGCGGTAGATCATATCTTTCGGAATGCGGGATTCCTGCGAAATGACATCAACGATATGTTCGGGTTTAACGACCATCGAACTCGGTTCGTTGATCTCGACCTTGACGGAAGCCGTGTCGAGCCAGCCGATGGCTTTATCCGGCAGATGCAGATTACGGATATATTTCGGCGACATCTCGAGAGCCATATTGATGGCTTCATCCGAGATTGTTACCGAATAATTTTTCTCGAGCCGCGGACGCACGCCCAAAAGGATTTCTCTTGTTTCATCAAGTGTCGGTTCTTCAACCTTGACGAGCCGAAAACGCCGGGCGAGGGCTTCATCTTCGGCAATATATTCCTTGTATTCGGTCAGCGTCGTCGCCCCGATGATTCGCAGTTCGCCGCGTGCCAAGGAAGATTTGAACATATTGGCCGCGTCTGATGACGTTCCTAATGCCGCTCCCGCACCGATGATCGTGTGGGCTTCGTCAATAAATAAAATTATATGTTCTTTTTCTTTGACCTCGTCAATCACGCCCTTGATGCGTTCTTCAAACATTCCCCGCAGCATCGTTCCGGCCACCATTCCGCCCATTTGCAGTTGAACGATGTGCGAATTTCTCAAGCGTTCGGGAACTTTATCGGGTTCGAGCTCGATCATTCTCGCCAGACCTTCGGCCACGGCGGTTTTTCCGACACCCGGTTCGCCGACGAGCATCGGCGAGTTGGAACGCTCGCGGTGCGACAAGATCTCGATCATCTGACGAATTTCCTTATCGCGTCCGATGACCGGCGGAATCTTGTCCTGCCGGGCCATTTTGTTTAAGGACACGCCGAAATGCTTTAAGTATGAAGGAAGTTCGTATTTTTTGCGGATGCGGTCTTCTTCTTTCTGACGTTTGCGAATGCGTGTGCGGGCGGTTTGCGAAAGTTCTTCATAGCCGACGCCCAGATTTTGCAAAATGTCATTGAGAAGCGAGCGTTCGTCATTCGACAGAACATAAAAAAGATCGCTGGCATCAATGACGCGGCGACCTTGCGATCTGGCTCTGTCCATCGAACGCTTAAAGAGATCGGTCGTTTCCGGGGCGATGCGGAAACCTTTGCCGGTATGCTGTTTGCCGCCTTCGACCCGTTTTTCGATCAGAACTCTGACCGCCCGCGGGTCGATCTGCAAATCCCGCATCGTCGAATTAAAAAGTTCTTCTTCTTCCTGAGTGAGGGAATGTAAAATATGTCCGACCGAAACGTAGTTCTGATCGCGGTTTCTGGATTCATCCAAAGCCGCTTCCAAAACTCTCCGGCCGCTTTCGCTGAATTTATCTTTATAAGTTTCAATATCTGCCATAAATTTTATCTCGCATATAAACTCAAATTTATGATGCTCTCAGGCAGAGATAATCTGCCTCTAAACTAAATGATACCATTTGGCAAAGTTCGGGAAAAGGGAAAATGAAAATATTATTTTTCACAAAGTCGGCTACTCGGGCGGGAATCTTTTGTCCTAAATTTTGTAAAAACCTGTCTAATAAGCATCGGGAGCGGCTTTTTCCATCCAGCGGTCGGGGTGTTTTAATTCGGTAAACCCGTATTTTTCATAAAGCGTATGAGCATCTTTCGTGGCGAGAATCCAACGCCGGAAACCTTGCAGTTTCGGGTGATTTATAATCACTTCCATCAGCCATTTGCCCAAACCCTCGCCTTGAAGTTCGGGCAAAATATAGACATCGCCAAGGTAAGCAAACGTCGCATAATCCGTCACGACGCGGGCAAAACCGACCTGCTTTTCATTTTTATAAACGCCGAAACAGAGCGAATTTGCGATGATCAACTCCATCTGCTGACGGGTTCGATTGCTCGCCCAATAGGATTCGTTGACGAGATAATCCAAAATCGCTCCGACCTGCAATAGATCTCGATCAGTGCTGATTGTAAATTCGTCTTTCTGCCATTTATTCATTTAATCTTCTATTTGATACCTCGTCTTACAATTCGGGCATTCGATCATTTTCCTTTTTCCGCTGATCGGAATTGTCGGAATGACGAAAAACAATGTGATAAAACGCCTGCCCGTTTTTTCTATAAAATTCGTCAAAGCACCGCACTCCGTGCAACGCGTGAGTCCGTCCATTTTTTCCGATCCCCAGGTGATAAATTTTGTGCCGATTACAAAAAACATATTTATTCATTATCAACGGAAAAACCGAATTCTTCAACGATTTTTCGGGCGGTTTCCTCGGCGGATAAATTCGTGTTGTTGATTTTCAAAAAGTTTTCCGTGCAGAAAAAATCGCCGTCTGTATTGAGTTGATAATTTTCATCGTGATGAATCAGATTTGCTTTTGAGTTTTCGATATTTCGCTTGGAAGGTTTTTGTTCGAGCCGAAATTCGCTTTCATTGCGTTTTAATCTTTCCTCAAAATCACATTCGAGTTCAACAAAATAAATTTCCGCACCTCTTTCCCGAAAAATATCGCAGAAACCTTCGATATACTCGCGTTCCTTTTCAAGCTCAACCGCCCAGACGAAGGTAAAGATCAGACCTTTCAAATCGCTTGTCGCGACTTCTTCAAAAATCCGGCGGCGAAATTCATCATTCAAGAGATTAAATTTTTTAGTGCCATGCGGAAAGAAATGTAAAATAAATTCAATCGTCAGATGATTATGAAAAAGTTTAAGCCCCGTCAATTTTGCCAGTTCAAAGCCGACGGTCATTTTCCCGACGGCGGGCGGTCCGAATAGTATAACGAGTTTCATAAATCTAATTTAATTCGGCGAAAAAATTCTCAATCTCCCGTTTGGATTTTAGTCTGAATGCCTTTAAATCACTAAATTTTTGCAAACGCAAAATGATAGAAGGATTTCTGTCTCTCGAAAAATTCCAGGTGTATTTGATAAATTCCCAATCGAATCTCTCTTCGCAGCCTTCCGCCATATCGGGACGTTTTTTATTCCAATACTGCAAGACTCTTTTTAAGATCCGGTAAGTGCAAACAACTCTCGGCAGATCGAGCCAGATAACCGTGTCGGCACGCTTCAAACGCATTTCCATCGTTCCGCCGAAATTGCCGTCAATAATC
>JBGTRS010000512.1:0-3463 GCA_041940665.1 Pyrinomonadaceae bacterium
ACTTCTGCTCATTTGTGAGGAGTGAAATCACAAACCCATCATTAAACCCATCGGAAAATTATGAAGATTCGCGTTGAAAGCAGTCAGCGTTGATTCGGGATGAAAAAAAAGCACGCCGAAAAAACAGGCCGAGACCATAAACACGCCCAGGCCCCACGCTTCGATAAAATATTCCTGCCAGTGATTTTTAAATGCCTCTAACATTGTATTTCAGACAGGTAAATCGCGTCCGATCGTTTGTTTATTCCAGAAAAATTTGAGTTCGGCTGAACAAATTCGGATAATAGCCGTAAGGTTTTAAAAAGGTTGGTAAAGGACTATGGATTTTTATTTTCTGCTTTTTTCGCTGTTTTTTCCGCGGATCGTTCTGCTTGTCTATCTCGTGCAGGATTGGTATCCGAACAACACCGTCCCGTTTGTTGCCGATGTTCTGCTCGGCGTTTTCGTGCCGCGGATTTTGATCCTCATCTACATCTATCAAAATATGGGCTACGAAAATATCTGGTTCGCCGCCCATCTCGTCGTGCTGATCCTTAATTATTTCGGCGGCGGCCGGGAAACCAAACGCCGTTATCGAAGCAGGAGGAGAAGCGAATAAATTTATTTGATCTGCAAAATCGAATTAAAACCGCCGAAGCCGTCCTCTTCTTTGAGTCCGTGATTCGGGTCTTCCGTCCATCGTTCGCCGTCAACTAAAAATTTATAGCGGTAGCGTCCCGCCGGAAGACACGGGATTTCCGTCTGCCAGATGCCGTTCCGGTTTTGTTTGAGCGGCGTTTCATCCTGTTTCCAGCCGTTAAAATCGCCGACCAGAAAAACGCTTTCGGCGTCATCTTCGTGGTGCGTAAAAACAATCCGGTCGCCGTCAATAAAGGGCGGGGCGAAGTCTTCGTGGTCGAGAAAATGCTTTTCGTTCAAAGCTTTTTCGACCGCCAATCCGGCGTTTAAGATTCCGTAACCCTGCCGGATCGCGGTGAAGCCTTTGAGCCGCGAAGCGGTGGAAACGAGAATGTTTTTGACGATGGCGGGCGTCAGCCGCGGATTGGCTTCGAGCATCTGGGTGATGACGGAAGCCGTGATCGGTGCGGCAAACGAAGTTCCGTCAACGTGCTGATAATGCGTTGAAACGATCTTGTATTCGCTCAGTTTTTGCTGAATGCTCTGACGGATAGCTTCGGCGTCGCCGCCCAGAACCGATTCGTGCAGGCCGGCTTTTGCCGAATGCTTGAACAAGAGACGTTGAAAGCAGTAATCGGGTGTTGCGTCAAGTGTCGAAAGTGCTTCCGCCGATTCGTAAAGCATTGTGTCGGGCAGGATCGGAGCGGCGACATACATCGCCGGAGCGACGATCTCCGGCTTTATCAAACCGTCCGCCGTTTCGCCGTAGCTCGAATGATAAAGCTCGAAATCTTCCGCCTCGAAGCGGTTTTCGTCGCTGTAACCGCCGACCGTGATGACCGACGGCGAACTCGCCGGCGGGATCGAACGGCTTTCGGCGGAATTGCCCGCCGCGACCGTGATCGCAACGCCTTCGCGGACGAGCCGTTCGGTCAGCTGATTGATCTTGCTTTTTTCGGTCGCCAGATCGCGGTCGCCGCCGAGCGACATATTCAAAACCCGGATGCCGTATTTTCCGCGGTTTTTGAGAATCCATTCCAAACCTTTTTCGATATTTTGGTCCGGGATACTTCCGTTCTCGTCGGAAACTTTGACCAGAACGAGTTTCGCGTCGGATGCGAGTCCCGAATAAATTCCGTCGGACAATTCGCCGTTTCCGGCACAGGCCACGACCGTCTGTGTGCCGTGCCAATGATAGCCCTGCGGTGCGTCCAATTTGCCGAAAGATTTTTCAACGCCCGAAATATCTTTGAAAGCGACAACCCGTTCGGCATAATCGGGATGCGGATAAAAACCCGAATCCAAAAATGCAATGCAAACGCCTTTGCCCGTAAAACTGGTGCGGGCGTTCAATTTTTCCGCCGTCGGAATTACGGCAAAACGATTCTGATCGTGGTTGTGCTCGTGCAGATCGCCAATAATTACAGTTCGACTTATCATCTCGTTTTCGGTTTGCAAAAATAAATATCGGGATATAAATCAACCCGGAACGGAAATTTATTCCAGAGTTTCAGCCTTATGTCTTTCTTATCATAGATTTCGACCGTAGATTGGAATTAAAGCCCCGTTTATGTCGGATGCCGAATCCGTGGATAAAAACAGAACCGTTTGAGCGATCCGTTCTGCCGAAACCCATTTTGAAAAATCGGCGTCGGGCAAAAGTTTCCGGTTCTGCGGCGTGTCGATCGTTTCGGGCAGAACGGCATTGGCCGTAATATTTTTGTCCGTATTTTCCATTGCTATGCTTTTGATAATGGACATAAGGGCGGCCTTTGATGCTCCGTAAACGGCTGAATAGGGTGACGGCTCGATTCCGGCACGGCTTCCGATGGCGACGATCCGGCCGCCGCCGGCATTTTGCATCAGCGGAATCACGGCTCGGAACAGGTAAAAAGCCATTCTCGCATTCAGTTCAAACATTCGCTCGAAAGTTTCGTCATCCGTTTCGAAAATTGATCTTCCGCCCGCAAAACCGCCGATTGTGTGAACCAAAACATCTATCTTTCCGAAGTCTTCAACCGTTGAATCAACCAGATTCTCCACCGATATTCGGTCAGTCAGTTTTGCCGGTTTGGCAAAAAAATTTGCACAATTAAACTCATCATCATTGATCGCAAGCGATGTTCCGACCACGACCGAACCGGACTTTAAGAACGATTCGGTTATGCTTTTGCCGAGTCCGCCGTTGGCTCCCGTAATTAAAACTATTTTTTTGTCTTTCATAATATTTAAATGCTTTTCAAAGCTCGCAGAATTTCCGCGACGCTCCAGGCTTGAGCGAAACAGCCGCGGGGTTTGTGCGGCGGTTCGGCATCGAAGATTTCCGAGATTTGTCCGATTCCCGCTTCGCCCAGATGCGTTTTAAGGCCTTCTAAAACCCGCCTGATATGTTCATCATTCTTTTTCGTCTTTGGCAGAACCTTTCGATAAGCGTCAATATACGCACCGACGAGCCACGCCCAGACCGTTCCCTGATGGTAAGCGGAATCTCGCTCGAACGGATTGCCCGCATAGACGGGGCGATATTCGCTGTGATCCTTTGAAAGCGAACGCAAACCGACGGGCGTGAGCAGTTCTTCTCTTACCTT
The DNA here is from genome assembly GCA_041940665.1 of Pyrinomonadaceae bacterium. Lineage (GTDB taxonomy): Bacteria > Acidobacteriota > Blastocatellia > Pyrinomonadales > Pyrinomonadaceae > Aridibacter. The sequence goes on from JBGTRS010000512.1 coordinate 3,207, forward strand.
TTCCAGAACCTTTTTCGCTTTTGTTTTACTGAGCATCGAATGAGGCAAACTGACGGCAAAAATCTGATTCGGTCTTAAACTCGCATCCTTTTCTTCGCCGCTCACGACATCAAAAAGATATTCGCCCGTGTCGTTCCAAAACTCCTTGTTGAAAAATTTTTTTACTCTGGCGGCGATCGCTGTGTATTCTTTCCCGCCCGCTTGATCGCCGAATTTTTCGGCGAACATCTCCATAATCTTTAATGCGTTAAACCAGA
>JBGTRS010000513.1:0-3452 GCA_041940665.1 Pyrinomonadaceae bacterium
CGATTCAAATTGACGACCTCGGAACGGCCAAGAAAGTTACGATCGATAAAGACGATACAACGATCGTCGAAGGTGCCGGCGATGCGGCTGACATCGAAGGCCGCGTCAAAACGATCCGTTCGCAGATCGAAGAAACTTCTTCCGATTACGACCGCGAAAAACTTCAGGAACGTCTGGCCAAACTCGTCGGCGGTGTTGCCGTGATCAAAGTCGGTGCGGCCACCGAAACCGAAATGAAAGAGAAAAAAGCCCGCGTTGAAGACGCCATGCACGCAACCCGTGCGGCGGTCGAAGAAGGAATCGTTCCGGGTGGCGGAGTTTCGCTCGTTCGGGCTTCGAAAGTTCTCGACAATTTCGATACCGAATCCGACGACAGCGATGAACTGATCGGTGTTTCCATCGTCAAACGGGCTTTGGAAGAACCGCTTCGCCAGATCGCCAACAACGCCGGAAAAGAAGGTGCGGTGATTGTCGAACGAGTCCGCGATGAAGATTCCAACACATACGGATTCAACGCGGCAACCGAACAATTTGAAGACCTCGTTTCAGCCGGTGTCATTGACCCCGCCAAAGTTACGAGAACCGCTCTTCAAAACGCTGCTTCCATCGCCGGCCTGATGCTGACGACCGAAGCGATGATTTCGGATCTGCCGGAAGAAAAAGACGAAATGCCGGGCGGAATGCCGGGCGGAATGGGCATGGGAATGTAATTTCCAATGTAAATCGACAAAAGTTAAAAATTTGCCGGATTTCAAATAGGCTTACTCAAATGGGAGTAGGCCTTTTTTTATTATTAGAAAAACATAAAAGATTTTCATATAATACAAAGCGAAATTCTCAAATTCCGAAAACAAATGCACAATAAGATTTATCAATTTTCAGATTTCACACTAAATACGCACACCAGAGAACTGATTTTTATTGATAAAACTGTTCCGTTAAGTTCAAAGGCTTTTGGGATTTTAAATTTGCTGATTGAAAAACGTGGTGAAGTTGTCGAAAAAAATGAGATTTTAGATAAAGTTTGGAAGGAAACTTTTGTTGAAGAAGCGAATTTGCCGGTTCATATCTCGTCTTTACGAAGGGCTTTGAATGAAAAAAAAGGTGAAAATAAATTTATTAAGACCGTTTCTGGCAAAGGTTACTGTTTTGTGGCAGATGTTTCAGATATTTCCGTTTCCGACCAAAAAATAAGTAAAGAGAATATTTTAACAAAAAATAATTCGGCAAAAACGATCGCGATTTTACCATTTTCTTCAATTCCCAAAACCGTTCGGAATGAATTTCTCGAAAATGTCATCCCGCAGGGTATTATCAGCGATCTTTCTAAATTTAAGGAAATAAAAATACTTTCATATACTTCTGTCAGTAAATATCAAGATAAAGAAACCGACTTTGAGGAAATTGGCTTTTATCTCAATGCCGACCATATTTTGAAGGGCTATTTATCAAATTATAATGATAACTATTTGCTTAATATTGAACTGATTGATTTAACTGACAAGAGCGTAACATGGTCAACGGAAACAATTTTCGGGTTGGAAGAGTTTCTACAAATAAAATCGGCTCTTTCCGATCAACTTGCAAAAATACTCAAACTCAAACCACGTTTGAAATCTTCCGAACATAAAACCATCAGTCCCGAAGCACAGAAGCTTTATTATCGCGGAATGTTCATTCTAGAATCCCGCGGATCGAGCAAAAAACTAAAACAGACTCTTTTGCAGGCTTTGGATTATTTTTACGAAGCTTTAAGAATCGAGAAAAATTTTGCTCTGGCTTATTTTGGAATCGGAAGCGTATATGTTTCGATGCACAACCATCATCTGCCCGATAAAGAGTCCGCATACAAAAAAGCTTTGGAGGCTTCGCAAAAAGCTATCGAACTCGATAGGCATTTGTCGGAAGCATACATCTTGCGGGGCTCGATTCTTTTTATGTTTGAAAAGGATTTTCCAAAAGCGTTGAAATGTTTTCGGGATGCCGAAAGATCGAATCCGAATAATGCCGATGCTTTCCATTGGCAAAGTTTATATTATCTTTGTTTCGGTGAATTTGAAAAAGCTTACGAATTCGAAACAAAAGCGGTTGAACTAGCCCCTTTATCTTTGCGTTATAACGAACAGCTTTTGCGGATATTTTATTATTCCGCCGATTTTGATAAAGCAATTACACAAGCGGAAGAAATTTTGACGTTTGACCAAAACAGTATCTCTTCAAAATTATTTATGGCCCTTTCTTACGCCCGAATGGGTGTCTATGAATCAGCTCTCGACATTTTGGAGGAAACCATCCAATTTTCAAATCTAAAGACACTCCATACATATAAAGTTCAAGCCTTAGCGTTAGCTAAAAACTTTGATGAAGCTGACAAAATCGTAAATAATCTGATATCCAGCAAATTTTCCGAAGAGATTGACCAATATGATTTTGCTGTGATGTTTGCCTCTATCGGTAATAAGGAAAAAGCCTTTGCAGCTTTGCAAAAATCTTATGCCGAAAAATCTTCTAGTTTATGTCTCTTGAAAGTTGACCCGGCATTTACAAAGCTCCAAAATGACGATAGATTTTCAAAACTCTTAGTTGACCTAAATCTTTTATAATAAAATTTAGAAATTTTTAGAAAAGTTTAAGACTTTAGTTGATTTTCTCTTTTAATATTCCAATTGTAAAAAAAATCGCTCTTCCCTTTTTACCTGATATTTATAAATTTTCGGAGGTTTGTATGAAAAAGATAATTTTCTCAATAATTTTTCTCTTCGGTATTTCGCCCCTATTTATTCAAGTCACAGCCGCACCGGGAGATTTAGATACTAATTTTGGAACGAACGGAAGATTTTCGCTAAGCGGACTAAACAGTATTGATCTGATTCGAAACAACATTATTGTCCAACCCGACGGTAAAATCCTAGTAACCGGAAACATTTGGACTGGAGTTGCCGCTCATTTGATTGTGCTCCGGCTGAATGAAAACGGTACATTCGATACTACATTTGCTAACAACGGTCTCTTCAATACAAGTTTTGGCGGTTTATTAACCGCCGGATTCGATCTGGCTTTGCAACCCGACGGTAAAATTGTCGTCGCGGGTGTAACCAACACGGGTTCTGCCGGAGATGCCAACTTTGCATTGGTCAGACTGAATCCGAACGGAACATTAGATACAACATTTGACGGAGATGGCAAGGTTACGACAACGTTTGCGGGAGGATTAAATGAATTTGCTCACAGCGTTCTGATTCAACCTGACGGAAAGATCATTGCCGCCGGAACTTCTGCCGATACAAACGAAACGGAAAGTTATTTTGCCGCCGCCCGTTACCATCCGAACGGTTCTTTGGATACGACTTTTGACGGCGACGGAAGATTTGTTTCATCTGCAAGCGAGCGTTCCTTAAATGACTGTTACGCCGTTGCTTTGCAAAATGACGGCAAAGTTGTCCTCGGCGGTG
>JBGTRS010000514.1:0-3432 GCA_041940665.1 Pyrinomonadaceae bacterium
TGGGTTACGGACTGCTGACACCCGCCAAAAATCTCGTCGGATTTATTTTCATCTCGGCAACGAATCCGACGGTTGCACATATCACGACCATCGCCATTGCTCCCGAACATCGGCATCGCGGTCTTGGCAGAAAACTGCTCAACCATGCCGAGAATGCTATGCGAAAAAAGGATTTTGAAGCGATGGTTCTGGAAGTTCGCGTCAGCAATTTCGCCGCCCGGAATCTCTATTTAAATTACGGATACGTCATCATTCAAAAGCTCAAAGGCTATTATCAAAACGGCGAGGACGCATATCTGATGTCAAAAACACTTTAGAATCCGTATTGTTTTTATTCTTTATAAATTGCCACTAGTGGATAGGCACAATACTTCTTCTTGGCTTTAGCCAAATTCTCAAAAAAAATGTTTCCGATTGGCTTTAGCCTAATTTGTGCTAAAGCAATAAGGATAATTGATATTTTATGAAGTTTGGCTAAAACCAACAATTATTAACATTATCAACCACTAGCTGAAGCTAGTGGCAATTTATAGCAATGATAAAATTACCGAAAATTTATCCGATCACGGATGCAAGTCTGACAAAGCTTTCACACGCCGAACAATGCGAAAGGCTGATCGAGGGCGGGGCGGATTTTATTCAGATGCGTGAGAAAAAAGCCTCGTCGGATGAATTTTTTGCCTCGGCAAACGAAGCCCTGAAAATTGCCCGAAGTTCAAATACGAAAATCATTATCAATGACCGCGTTGACATCGCTCATATTTTGAAAGCCGACGGCGTTCATCTCGGTCAAAACGATCTGCCGCCCGAAAAAGCACGAGAAATTCTCGGCGAAAAGGCGATCATCGGCTTTTCCACGCACAGCGTTTCGCAGGCCGTTGAAGCGGTTCAACTTCCCGTTGATTACATCGCCATCGGTCCTGTTTTTGCGACCGACACGAAGGAAAACCCCGATCAGGTCGTCGGTTTGGAAAGTGTCCAAGCGGTTCGTCAGGTCATCGGCGATTTTCCGCTCGTCGCCATCGGCGGAATAAATTTTGAAAATTTCCGAGAAGTTTTAAAAGCCGGGGCGGATTCCGTAGCGGTCATCAGCGGACTTCTTTCCGAGGCAGACAGAATTGCGGAGAACTTCAAAAATTTCAATTCCTTCTATCGTAAAAGTTAAAAATCATTAAACACCGTTAAAAATTTACTTGCATTTCTGCTTCAGATACGTAAGAATAGTATTTGACTGAATAAGACTCCCACAATTATTCAGTCCGCGTTCACACAATCTCCGATTTTTTTTCACAAGCAAAATAATTTCAAGGAGTAAATGCAAAACAGATGAGTCTGCTGGATGTAGCACCGATCATAGAGCAAATGTTGCTCATTTCCGAAAATGTATCCGACCTTAACTTCTCGACGGGACAAAAACCGCAGGTGGAAATCAGCGGAACACTTTACTCCGCTTCGCCGCTCGGTTTGGGAACTCTCTCATCATTTCAGACCGAAATGATCGCCATGTCCCTGCTGAGAGATAATCCGGAAGCATCGGCATTGCTCGCCAGAAACGGAACGGCGGATCTCAGTTGGAGTTTGCCGGCACGCTGTCGTTTTCGTGTCAACATATTTCAGCAGAGAGGTTCATTTTCCATCGTCATGCGTGTCATCCCGCACGAAATTCCGAGTTTCGAATCCTTGCGAATTCCTCCGCAACTGGCCGATATTTGCGAACTCCGCAACGGCCTTGTGCTTTTAACCGGTCCGACCGGATCGGGAAAAAGCTCGACTCTCGCCGCGATCATTGACCAGATAAACGACACAAAAAGCTATCACATCGTCACCATCGAAGACCCGATTGAATTTCTGCACTCGCATAAAAAATCTACCATCAACCAACGCGAAGTCGGTTCGGATACGAGAGATTTTGCTTCGGCTTTGCGGGCGGCTTTGCGGCAAGCACCGAAGGTCATCCTCGTCGGCGAGATGCGTGATCTGGAAACGGCGGAGATCGCTTTGGAAGCCGCCGAAACCGGACACCTTGTTTTATCAACACTTCACACGATTGACGCTTCCAAGACGGTTGACCGCATCATCGGTCTCTATCCGAAAAATGAAGAAAAGATCATCCGCACACGCCTTGCTCAAACCTTCCGCTACATCGTTTCCCAGCGTCTGATCCCGAAAGCTGACGGCAAAGGACGCATTGCGGCGGTCGAAATTATGAAATCGAATCCGCGAACCCGTGAATATATCGAAAAAGGCGAATCCGAAGGCAAAACCCTGCTTGATGCGATCCGCGACGGCGGAATTGACGGAATGCAGGATTTCGATAGTGTGATCCGCGATCTTATCACCAAAGAAACCGTCACTTTGGAAGACGGTCTTTCTTACGCCACAAACAAAAACAATCTGCTTCTGCAACTCAAAGGTTTGGCTTCAACCGAAGATTTTATAGATCGTGAAGCCGAAGAAAAGAAAGAACCTACTCCAACCGCACCGCTTCCGACTCAGCATGATCCGACTAAATCCGTGCTCGATCTGATCGAATAAAACTGATCGGTTGTTCGTTGTTCAATTAAATGAGGTCAAGCTGAACTGACGAACAACGAACCACTGACAACTGACAAAGGACTAATTTTTTATGATAATTCGTTGTGATAATTGTTCCGTTTCTCTGCAACTCGATGAATCGAAAGTTCCGAGTAAGACCTTTACCGTCCGCTGTCCGCGGTGTCAGAATATGATCCGGGTTTTAAACGGCGGAAAAGGAGCATCTACGGTTGACCAATTAAAAACAAACTCGCCCGCACCGGCGGTCGGCGATAATGCGAATCAATTTGCATCCAAAGAAACCGATTTTCAGATAAATTCCGCCATGCGTGCTTTGCTCTCAGCCTTGCAGACGGAGAAAAAAGTGCTCGACAGCAAAGACGATGAAGATATAAAACCGCGTCGCGTTCTGCTCTGTATGGGTGAGAGAAAAGATACCGTCGCCAAAGAGTTGATAGACTCCGGCTATAAGGTTTATGTGGCTCAGACGCCGGCCCAGGCAAACGAAAGATTACGCGAAGGCAAAACGGAGATTCTGCTTTTTTCGCCCGACTTTGCCGCCGAATTCGGCGGAGCGGCGATTCTTCAGCAAAGATTGAATGCAATGTATGCTTCGGAAAGAAGACGTCTGTTCCTGGTTTCGGTCGAAGACAAAGGAACGACGATGAATGCTCATGAAGCATTTTTGCGGAACTTGAATCTGATCGTAAATACCAATGACATCTCGCAACTTCCATTAATTCTGAATCGGGCTTTGAATGATTTTAACGACCTATATCTATATTTCAATCGTGCCAACGGTGCGGAAGCTATTTAGATTTGAAAAGAAAGCGAAAGAGCGGAAAAGATTTGATTAAAATATCAGTTTAATTTTCCGCTCTATCGATTTCTAAACTT
>JBGTRS010000515.1:0-3410 GCA_041940665.1 Pyrinomonadaceae bacterium
GAGAATCGTCGCCATTCCGAGTTCGTGGGCGTAGGCAAAGGCTTCGGAAATTTCGACGATCTGCCGCGAAGATTCTTCCGAACCGAAGTAGATGGTCGCACCGACGGCGACCGCTCCCATATTTTTAGCCTGTTCGATGGTGCCGAAGAGAACCTGGTCGAATTTGTTCGGATAGGTCAAAAGTTCATTGTGGTTTATCTTGACGATAAACGGAATTTTATGGGCATAACGGCGGGCGACCGAACCGAGTACGCCGAAGGTCGAAGCGACGGCGTTGCAACCGCCTTCGATGGCCAGTTCGACGATATTTTTCGGATCGAAAAGTTTCGGGTTCGGAGCAAAACTCGCCCCACCCGAATGTTCGATGCCCTGATCGACCGGCAAAATTGATAAATAACCCGTTCCCGCCAAACGGCCGTGATCGAAAAGCGTCTGCAGCGAACGCAAAACCTGCGGATTTCTGTCCGATTCCATCCAGACGCGGTCAACGAAATCGCCGCCCGGAATATGTATGTTGTCTTTTGAAATTGTGTTAGATGTGTGACTTAAAAGTGTTTCGGCATCATCGCCTAAAAGTTCCTGTATCTTACTGTAATCAACAGCCATTTTCTAAAATGTCTCCTAAAGTAATATTTTTTTGATAAAAAACGATTTTCGCGGAATTATAACATAAAATTCTGGTTTGTCCTTTTCACTGAATTTACTTGTTAATATATACGAAATATTGTATTATATCCGCGATAAAATCATTTATTCAGTGAAGTTGCGAGCCCCTTAGATTTGCATCTTTCTCAATTTATTCAAAAACAGGTTCATTAAACTGAACAAATAACATATTTTAGAGGTGTAGTATATATGTCTTTCCCGTTTAAGAAGCAAAGTGTTTTGCTTATCTATTTGTGTGTAATTTTAGTCTTTTCACAAGTTGCTTTTGCCGGAGATGCCGATTGGCGTGAAGTTACGCCGGCGGAGCTGGCAATGAAAACTTCAAAGGTCGAACCCGATGCCGATGCCGAAGCGATCTTTTGGGAGGTTCGCATCAATGACAGTGCCACGACCAATCTGACTCTCGAGCATTATGTCCGTGTCAAGATCTTTACCGAACGCGGCCGCGAAAAGTTCAGCAAGATCGACATTCCTTTTACAAAAAGGCTCAAGATAAAAGATATTGCCGCCCGCGTCATCAAGCCGGACGGTTCGATCTTCAATCTGAAACCGGAGGATATCTTTGAACGCGAGATCATCAAAAGCAATGATGTCAAGGTCAAAGCAAAATCGTTTGCCGTTCCGAATATCGAAGAAGGGGTAATTCTCGAATATCAATACAGAGAGGTCATATCCCGCGGGATTGCCGACAATATGCCGATCATCTTTCAAAGAGATATTCCCATTCAGGAAAGCACGTATTATGTAAAACCGAGTAAAGATGTGGGACAGGGAATGAAATGGATTGCTTTTAACGTTGATTCGAAGTTCGTCAAGGACAAAGGCGGTTTTTACAAAGCAACCTTGAGAAATGTTCCGGCGGTCAAGGAAGAACCGCGAATGCCGCCCGAAGATCAGGTGCGTTCGTGGGGATTGATCTATTATGACGAGTATTTCTCAAAAACGTCCGGCGATTTTTGGTCGCGTTTCGGCGGGGCTTTGTCATATGCGTATGACATCAAGGATGTTTTGAAAACATCCAAGGATGAGAAAAATCTGGCGGCGGAGATCACCAGCGGTGCGAAGACAGACGAGGAGAAGGTATCTCGCATTTTTGAATATTGCCGCACGAAGATAAAAAATCTTACCTATGATACGAGTCTGACCGAAGAACAGTTGGATGAGATCAAGGAAAACAAATCTCCGAAAGACACTCTGAAAAAAGGTCAGGGCCGGGCGGGCGAGATCAACGAACTGTTTGCCGCTTTGGTTTCGACGCTCGATCTCGAAACCCGGATAGCTTTTACCGGCGACCGCAGTAAGATTTTCTTCTCGCAACAGCACGCTCACCCGTCGTTCGTCCACGCCGCGGCAGTAGCGGTTCGGTATAACAACAACTGGAACTATTTCGATCCCGGCACGCCGTTCGTACCCTACGGTATGCTGGCCTGGTTCGAAGAAGATCAGGTAGCTTTTCTGCTTGATAACGAAACCTATGTCCGGACGAGTACGCCGATTTCCGATCCGGAAAAATCACTGGCCAAACGCACCGGGCGATTTACTTTGCACGAGGACGGGACGCTTGAAGGAACGGTCGAAATCGAGTATTCGGGACATTTTGCTTACAGCCATAAGTTTAATAATTATGACGAATCGGTAAGTAAACGTGAGGAGATTCTCAAGGAAAGCGTTCAGAAACGTCTGAGTTCGGCGGAGATTACAAACATATCCGTTGAGAACGCCGGCGATTATGTCAAGCCGTTCGTCTATAAGTATAAGATCAAAGTTCCGAATTACGCCCAGAAAACAGGCAAGCGGATGTTTCTGCAACCCGGATTTTTTGAATACGGCAAGGATCCGGAATTTTCGACCGATTCCCGCAAATATGGAATTTACTTCCATTTCCCCTGGTCGGAACAGGATGATATACAAATAACTCTGCCGAAAGGCTATTCGCTGGATAGTGCCGATTCACCGACCGACATCAATGACAATCAAAGGATCGGACAGTTGAAGGTGGTTATGAACATCGATACTGAAAAAAATATTCTTTTTTACCAAAGAAAGTTTTATTTCGGTAAAGGCGGATATTATTATTTTCAACCTGAATCTTATAAGGCGGTGAAAGGTTTGTTTGATGAATTCCATAAGTCGAACTCTCATCTGCTTACTTTGAAAAGTCAATAAATTTCCGTTGAGCCTTGAACTCCGGAGTTCAAGGCTCAGCTTTTTGAGGTGTCTATGAGTCAATTTCCCCGACTGACTATTTTGATCGTCTTCACGATTTTGTCTTTCTCGGTCAGCATTTTTGCCAAAGATTCAAATACCTGGCGGCCCGTCACTCAAGCCGAATTAACGATGGACAAACCTCTGGTTGACCCCGAGGCGGACGCCGAAGCGATCTTTTGGGAAGTCCGGCTCGATGACAAAAAGCGTAAAAAACTCTCATACGAGCATTATGTCCGTGTCAAAATCTTTACCGAACGCGGACAGGAACGGTTCAGCAAATTCGACATTCCTTTTTTCAAAGGTAAAAAGGTAGAAGATGTGGCGGCGAGAGTTATCAAACCCGACGGAACGATCATCGAACTTCAGCCGCAGGATATCTTCGAACGCGAAATAGTCAAACAGCGTAAGGTCAGGATTCAGGCAAAATCATTTGCCGTGCCGGGAATTGCTCCCGGTGTGATCGTCGAATATCAATATCGGGAAACTTTTAAGAACGACTCGGCGGACGGCGAACGGCTTTATTTTCAGCGTGATAT
>JBGTRS010000516.1:0-3393 GCA_041940665.1 Pyrinomonadaceae bacterium
GGCCTTTCAGGCGTTCACGCCGCGGATTTAATAACTTTGAAGCCTTCAGGACTTCGGCGATGGAAATTCTCCGGCCTTCGCCGTCGGGCGTTCCGTCGGGGTTTTGCGAAAGTTCCTTTTCTTCTTTGGCGATCAGTTTTTCGATCTCCCGCACACGCTTCTGAGCGTCTTCGTCCGCAGATTCCTGTTCTTTCGGCGAAAGCGGTTGACCGTTTTTGGCGATCAGACGCTGGATGCGGTAGCCTTTGTAAAAGGTCAGCTGAACCGTTTCCGATTCTTTGACCGTCAAAGTTCCGTCCTTTTCGAGTTCGCGTTTGATGACCTGCTGCTTGTAAGAATAATTTTCTAAAATTCGCTCGATTTCGTCCTGATTGGCCTGCAAGTCTTTGAGAAGTTTCGGAATGTCGGGAAGCGGTTCATTGGAAACTCGCGGAAAGTCGAATTCGGCCTGATCGATCGGATAATTATGGATGATCTGGTCGAATTTCAAAGTGTATTTTTCGCCGTGGAGAACGGTTTCGACCCGAAAGGCTTCCAGAACGCCGTTGACCGGACGATAATCCGAATAATCGAAACTGCGGAATTCTTCGCCCGCCCGGATCTCTTCACGCAGAAGCAGATTCGTCGCCGCATCGAAAAACATTTTGATCGGAACGCCTTTCGCGTTGGTCAAAGTTACGACATTCGCCGTTTTGCCGTCGAGCGTGATCTGTCCTTCGCCGCGTAATTTCGCTTTCTGCTTTTTGTAATCTATCCAACGCCAGTTGCGGTAAAAAACTTCCGCCTTGAAATCTTCGCTTTCGTCGCCCGTCAAAGTCCGCAAACCTTCGCGGGAGTCGCGGAGCCAGCCGGATTTACCGTTAAAACCCGACTCCGATTCAAATCCCCTGATGTCGAAAACCTCGTTGTAAAGATCGGGTTTGGCGGCCTGCATCAGGATCTCGCCGCTCGCACCGTCCTTTCCGCGGACGATCAAACCTTTTTTCTGCCAGGTTCGGACGGCTTTGACGGCTTTTTTCTTGCCGAGTGCCTTCGTCGCGTTTTTCAAAACTTTAGCCGGGCTTTGGGCAAACAGGTTTGCCGGAAGAAAAACGAAAATACAAAATAATGTCGCGATAAATAAATTGCGTTTCATAAATAATTTTTGTCGGAGAAAGAATTTTATAAAAGGATGACGTAAAAAGGGAAGAGGTTGTTAAAATCAATCAGAGAGCGGGCCGGGATGCCCGCTCTCCGGCTTTAATCCATAATTTTCCGGACGGCGTTTTCAAAAATTTCGAGTTTCCGTTTCGCTTTTTTGGCGTCGGGATGTTCGTCGTTGTAGCGGTTCCTTAAAACCCAGTAATCCGTCGCGACCTCCGCTTTACGGACGATCAGTTTTCCGAGGGCAAGCGTTAATTTTCCGGCTTCCGTCTGTTTTATTTTGGAGATCCTTTCAAGATCATTCTGCAGAAGTTTCAGTTCGTAACGCAGTTCTTTAACCTTCGGAAATTCTTCCGTGTAGCTGATAAGCAACTCCTCAAGCTCGGATTCGAGTTCGGTCGTCCGCAGGATTATTTCCGCATAGGCAGCCGAAGACCGCACACTTTCCGAAACGGGTTCGGCTTTTGTTTGTGAAAAACAGATGCTGGCCGTAATAAAAATTAGGGAAACGGTAAAAAAAAAATTATGTAATTTCATCATTTGAATGCTTTTGAAAATTTTCCTTAATCAGCTTCCGCATCAAAAGTGGAATCGGGAAAAGTTTGATTGAAGGCAAATTCATTTAAGTTTGAACTCCATTCAATTTCGGTCGTGCCGTTTTGTCCGGAGATCTGATAATTCAGGCGGTATGTATGCGGCAAAGTCACTCCGTTTTCTTCCTTGAAATCCGAAAAATCTTCCGTAACTTTCAGACGGGTTTCGATGAATCTGCTCGATTGATCGGGCGTTCTACCGATTCCGGCGGAAGACGTTCGTTTATATTCCGAACGGACATGGCGAAAAGTTTCTTTGTCAAAGTATAGTTTTATCTCGATGTCGCTTCCGCCTTTGACCGTATAGCCGAGTGCGTAAACTTCTTTGCCGTCGATTTTTTTCGTGCCGTCGTAAGAAACTTTCGCTTTTTTGTCGGCGAAATTCAGCAAAGCCCAGGAGGTCGAAAGCGTGCCGCCAAGCAAACTTTCTTCAAGCACTAAATTGTTTGACGAAATAAAATTTCCGAGAATCGAGCGGGAGCCTGACCGGACAAATCCGACCTTGGCTTTTTTTCCGTCATAACTGAATTTTTCCGAAGGATAATCGGCGGCATTCAGGTTTAATCCGAAAAAGTTCTTCGCTCCGGCGGAAGCCAGAACGATCCGGCCCTGTGCCGTCATATTTTTCTGTGAAATAAAGGTGACGACCGTTTCGCCGACAGCGATCTGGCTTTTAACGTCAGCCCGTTTTTCGGCCGTAGCGATCGAATCGAGATGTTTGGCGATGACGTCTTCGGCTTTCATTTTTTGAGCCGCAACGCCGACCGAAAATACACACAGGAAAGTTACGGAAAGAGCCGTAAATCTGAAAAATTTCATTGATTTTACCTCAAGAACAAATTTAAGTAGCGATCTTCTGAGCTATCTTACTTGAGTTTGATTCGGTTGAGCAAGAACTTTTTTCATCGCTCATCGCATCGCAGGAATTGATCTCGAGATCCCCGTCGTCAATCTCGTCTTCAAATTCTTCGATCTTTTCAAAATAGACGGCGATGTTCTCGAGAATCTCCTGAGCCGAATGCGAATGATAGAGCGTCTGCCGGAATTTTGCCCCGCCGCGTAAGCCTTTAGTAAATTGTCCGGCGAGCTGTTTCATCTTGCCGAGAGCGGCTTTTTCGGGCATATCTTCGATGAGAAGTTCGAAGAATTCAAGAAGAACGTCCTGTTTTTCCTGCAAGGACGGCTCGAAAATTTCGCGTCCTTCGATGGCGTCCTGAATTTGCCGGAAAAGCCAGGGGTTCTGCATCGCCCCGCGTCCGATCAAGATTCCGTCGCAGTTCGTTTCCTTGAATTTTTCGAGAGCAAATTCAACCGTCGTCACATCGCCGTTACCGGAAACGGGAATCGAAACGGCTTCTTTAACCTGCTTGATCAAATCCCAATCGGCAAACCCTGTATAACGCTGTGTTCTTGTGCGTCCGTGAACGGCAACGTGCTGAACGCCGCATTGCTCCGCCATTTTCGCTACTTCCACCGCGTTGATATTGGCATCATCAAAACCCGTGCGAATTTTTAATGTGAGCGGAATCGAAATCGCCTTTTTGATCTCTTTTAAGATCTCTTCAAGCAGAGGCGTATTTGCCAGAAGTCCCGAACCGCCGCCATTTTTGACGACCTTCGGTGCCGGACAGCCGCAATTGACATCTAAAATATCCGC
>JBGTRS010000517.1:0-3392 GCA_041940665.1 Pyrinomonadaceae bacterium
CGCCCGCCAGAAAAGTCCTGCCGACCTGCTTTTTCGCCGACGAAGCGTAACTGTTGGTCTGATTCGTCACGGTCAACTTATGCAGACGAAACCCGCGCCCGCCCGCATCCTTGAGTGTTTTCATAAAATCCAAAATATTCTCCGGCGCGGCATATTCATAAACAGCCGCCGAAGATTTTTTTTCAACCGTTTCCGTCTGCCCGAAAATCGTCAGTCCAGCCGACAAAATCGAGACAAGCAACAAAAATGCTAACTTCATAAATTTTAAATTTTCCTTTTTTTAATTTCGGTAACTTTCGAAATGAGATAATTCAAAATAGCACAAACCAGCATCAACTTTCCATGAAAATTGTGGTTTCTTCCATTTTTGGTCGGTTAAATTGTGATGATGTCTTGTAATTTAAAAAAACCTCAATGTGTCATTTAGATTTTTGCCATTTTCTACTTCCCTCTGCGCTTGGAGATTTTTCATACACTACATCACTAGATATTCTATCCAAATGTTTATGTAGAATTTCCATCAATTGTTTAAAACAATTATTGAAATCTTCTAAGTAAGGAAATTGATAATTCTTAGCATCACTGATGACATCAATTAATTCATAAATTTCAATATTTGCTTTTTCTAAAAATTCATTGATGGCGTTATTAATAACTTTGAGAAAATTAAGAGTGTATGTTGTGCCTAATCCTGTTCCTGGATTATGTTGTTGAACGTCAACTACTGCTTTCCCCCTTTTACTTTGCATATATGGCTCAAGAATATCATTGCACTGAGTTTGTATGTTTTTTTTGTCAACATCAAAATAATCTGCAATTTCTGGCTGTGTTTTTGTAACTTTATAATCTTCTTCCCAGCCCTTTGTTCTTGTTTGTTCCAGATAAATATGAGCTAAACTTCTAAACAACAAAGTTGGATACTTTTTTTTGCCTTTAATTTCATGAGAAACATCAAGATATTTGATTGATGAATCTAAGACCGACAAGGCTAATTGTTCACGTAAAAATGCTTGAATGCTAACTGAATCTCGAGTGCTTATGATAACTGAAATTCTTTCGCCTTCTGAATTAACTATATATTTAGCATTTTTCATGGTAACTCCGTTTTTTCAATATTAAAATACTTCGCTTCCGTGTAATGAACGATGATTGCCGAAGTTGATTGTTCGATTATTCAAATCTAAAAAAGTGTAATTAAACCAATCTGTTCTTCTGTTTCAAGCCCGGTTATCGCTTCAAAATTATTTCGCAAAATTGCTTCAATGTCCGAAGTTTTGCAGTTGCCGCGACGAATCCAGATTACTTTCGGGGGAAAACTGCGAAGAATACTTAAATCACCAAAATCGGCATCTTTTGTGACGAGGGTGAAATCATTATCTCTTGCATATTCCCAAACTTCCGTATCGTCGGATTTGTCCAGACCGAGCGGAAAAACGTGGTCTGAATTCGGGAAAACGTCTTCCAAAGATTTAACCAATTTCGGCGAAAGATTTTGGTCAAAGAGAAGTTTCATTTCAGGTTACGACGAGCAAACTTTTTTCGCGGTCAGCCGCAAACGCCAGACACGCGGCAATGTCTTCGTGCGTCAGATACGGGAAATCTTCGAGAATTTCCTCTTCCGACATTCCCGAAGCCAGATACTCCAGAACATCATAAACCGTCATCCGCATCCCGCGAATGCAAGGTTTTCCGCCGCGTTTATTAGGTTCGATGGTGATAATATCTTTGTAACTCATAAGCGGATTTTAGCACAACTTTTTTATTCGATATTAAAATATTTCGCCTCCGGGTGATGAACAATGATCGCCGAAGTTGATTGTTCGGGGTCGAGTTGGAATTCTTCGGTTAGTTCGACATCAATTCTTTCGGGTTTAAGAAGCGCGAAAAGTTTCGTTTGATCTTCCAGACGCGGACACGCGGGATAGCCGAACGAGTAGCGCGAGCCTTGGTAGCCTTGATGGAAAAGTTTTTTCATATCCTCAGCGTCCGCGCCGGCGATGCCGAGTTCTTCGCGGATGCGTTTGTGCCACATTTCGGCGAGGGCTTCGGCGGATTCGACCGACAGACCGTGAAAGAGTAGATAATCGGTGTAGTTGTCGGATGCAAAAAGTTTGGCGGAATGTTCCGACGCTTTTCGTCCCATCGTGACGAGATGAAAAGCGACCGTATCAATTTTGCCGGAATCTTTTGATGCAAAATAATCGGCGAGACAGAGATTGTTTCCGCCGCGCTGTTCAAGCGGTTGGCGCGGAAATGTGAAACGGAGTTTTTCGGTTTTTTGGTCGTCTTCGTAAATAATGAGATCGTTTCCTTCCGACTGACACGGGAAATAGCCGTAAACGAGTTTTGCTTCGAGCAGTTTTTCGCGGATCGCCTGAGCTTTGAGTTCGGCAAATTTCGGATAGATGGTTTCATCCAAAATCTTTTGATATTCTTCCGGCGATTTTCTGCCTTGTTTGAATTGCCATTGACCTTTGAAAAGCGCGGTTTCATTTATAAACGCGAAGACTTTATTCAGGTCTTTGATCTCGACGACCTTCGAACCGTAAAACGGCGCAGTCGGGATTTTTTCGGCGGGTTGGACGCTGGATTTCGTCGTGTGCGTCGTGTCGCCCGTCTGTCTGGACGAAACGCGCGCGGCGACTTTTCCTAATTTTGCGTCTTCGCCAACTAAATCCTCATCATCTTGAACTGTTTCGGTTGTGTCGTCGTCCGCCGATATTGAACCATCCGCTAACGCAGATGGTACTGACTTTCCGTTTGTTGCCGTCGCGGTTTGCGCTTTTGGTTCGACTTGGTTTTCTTCTGTCTTCTGTCTTCTGTCTTCTGTCTTCTGCGTCAATAAATCCATCGCATTAAGTCCGTCGAACGCATCGCGCGCATAAAATAATCTGCCTTCAAAAAGCGGCACGAGATCGTTGTCAACATAACGGCGATTGAGTGCCGCGCCGCCTAAAACGACGGGCGTTTTTAAGCCGCGTTCGTTCATTACTTCGAGATTGTCGCGCATGATGAGGGTAGATTTAACAAGAAGTCCGCTCATGCCGATAGCGTCGGCTTTATGTTCTTCCGCCGCCTCTAAAATCGTGTCAACAGCTTGGTTTGATGCCGAGATTTACTACCTGGTTGGGCGGGTTCAAGTGCCAAGGTAAGAAGGCGGAGGATGCAGTAAAGATTTTCGAGGATGCAAAGAGGGTTGAGGCTGCAGGAGCAAATTGGATAGAACTCGAGTGTGTGCCTTATCGCGTTGCCGCCGAGATTACAAAGCGAGTTGGGATTCCAGTAATAGGCATCGGCAGCGGACCTGACTGTGACGGTGAAGTCCAAGTCCACCTAGACACCCTCGGATTGCAGACTTTCCATATCCCAAAACACTCCAAGGTTTACATGGA
>JBGTRS010000518.1:0-3387 GCA_041940665.1 Pyrinomonadaceae bacterium
AAGCTTCAATCGGTAATTATAAGGGTGTAATGCTATGTAATAGGCCTAACGAATTTGGATAATAAAAGAGACCCGATAGATCAGGAAACTTGCCATTTAACTCTCGAGTAAATCCACTTGAACCAATAGGTTGGAATCCATGCTAGAAGTTATTACCTAAAATCAATCGAAAAAAACATAATCCAAATGGAGTACTTGCGAGACATAGAAAATATTTATAAAATTTAGAGATGTAAAAAAATGCTCAGCGTGACATGCAAAGGCAACAAATGATGGATGAGGAATATAGAACTCAAATGTTGAAAGATAAGGCTGAATAACAAAGAAACAAAATAAGATAAATGTAAGATGATCAAAGAGCTTAGTAACCTGAGGAGGTAGAAATGGAATTTGATGAGTAGCCTCAAATTGCTATGGAAAAACCGTAGAAATTAACAGCTGATAATTTGAGCTAAATGAGTTCATCGAAGGGTAGGTCAGGCAAGAAAAGTAAAAAAACTAAGCCTGCATGGGCCACAACCGAAAAACAATAGGAAGAAGCAAAAGAAGCTGAGATTGATGATCTAATTGAATTTGCATATGATTTAGACTACGAAAAGTATATGGAAGATTACGAAGTTAGGCAGGCGTTGGCCATCATTAAGGAGCGAGTTAGTGAAATTAAGTAGGACGACGATTGGAAGTAAAATATTGCTAATGAGTGGAATGAAGCTGCGGAGTAGGAGATGGACGCTGCGAAGCGACAAGCTCCTAAAGCACCGCCTTCAGAGCATAGTGTGTACTCATATAGTAAGTATTCTTTATTTTGTGAATTAATTTTATCTATATTTAGAATCTGGAGCCTCAAGACAATCCAGAGCATCCAGGGCTTCATATGCAAGCAGAGTGGCGGCCGAGAAAAAGAGAGACGAAGACACCAGATCCGAATGGGACAAATCAACAACCTCTGAAGCACGTGGTAAGCCCAGCGCCGCAGACAGAGTCGCTTCCAAAATTGCTAATGAAGTTCTCCGAGATAATGCAAAACTACGAGGTGTACACTCAGGAGCATCAATCAAGAAAATCCTGGAGAAAGAGGCCAAGAAGCAACTCCTTTTAGAAACAGGTGGTGAGTACGCTGGTCCAGTGATGAGCAAGATCACAGAGGGAGGAAGAAGAGATGAAGTGGACCCAAGCAACCTGCCATATTTGCACAAATGTCCAGCTGTTTGAGATTCGCATATTTTAAACTTTAAACTGATATACGGTAGGTACAAAAAATAACTACAATAAAGGAAATTATAAAAACAATTTTCATATTTGGTAATTGGTAAATGGTAATTGGTGATTAGTAATTGTTCTACAATTTCAATTAAATTACTTATCACCAACTACCGATTACTTTTTCAACCGCATAGCGTCCTGCATCACATAAAAAATCCAGTTTTGTTCCATTACGCCGCGGATCATCCAGGAATTAACCCCGTCGGCAAAAATCGCCACATCTTCTCCGGCGTGAGATTCGGATGTTTTCGGAATTGTTGCCTCTTGTTTGTAATCCGGATTTGTCACTTGATCCTGCGTCAAAATCGGTCTTTCACCCGGAATATGTCCCGTTCCGTTGGCGTATCCAAGAGTCGTGTATGGCTTTTTGTTGATGTCCAGGGCGGGATTTTCCTCAACTTTTCCGTCATCACCGACTTCCCTGACCAAACCCATAATATTGTTGCCGCGTGCCGGATAACCGGCAAACGTGAAAACGTGGCTGTGATCGGCGGTGACGATTATCAAAGTTTCATCGAGATCAACTTTTTGTTTCGCGGTGCGGACGGCGTTAGATAGTTCGATCGTGTCCGTCAAAGCCCGAAAGGCGTTGCCGTCGTGATGAGCATGGTCAATTCTTCCGCCTTCGACCATTAAGAAAAAACCTTTTTTATTTTTCGATAATATATCGATCGCCTTCGAGGTCATTTCCGATAAGGAAGGCTCGCCGCTTCGGTCCTTTGCCCGATCATATTCGAATTTCAAATGCCAGGGCTCGAAAAGTCCCAACAGATGATCGGTTTTTTTCGGATCAATTTCATCAAACTGCTTTTTGTTCCAGACATAAGCCGAGTTTTTATATTTATCCTGCCATTCTTTGGTCAAATCCCGTTTATCCACCCGCAGGCCGACCGCTCTTTCATTATCCGTGTATTCCGGATCCTGCACACCATTCGGCATAAAATACAAACGTCCGCCGCCCATCGCCACCTCCAAACCGTCGCCGTATGGAAACTCGATCAATTGCCGGGCAATATCGGGAAAACCCGCTTCAAAGGCTTCTTTTGAACCTTGTTGAATCTGCAGATCGGATTCCCAATTTCTGTCGGGCGTGTGCGAATAGGCCGAAGCCGGTGTCGCGTGAGTTAGGCGGGCGGTCGAGACAACGCCGGTTGACTTTCCGTTTTCTTCCGCCATTTCAAGAAGCGTTTTTTCTTCATTGCCTTTGACCGTTTTGTGATCGCCGCGGACGACATTTTGATTCACCGACAAAACGCCTTCATCGGTTTTTACGCCCGTCATAATTGCCGCCGCCGTCGGGGCGGAATCCGAAGTTTGCTGATTGACGCTGTAGGTTTTTGAAAGTGCCATCGAAGGAAACTGCTCGAACGAAAGAAAATTTTCCTCACCGCTTTCGCCCCGAAGCTGTCCTTCAAGTATTCTCGCCGCCGTCAAGGTCGAAATTCCCATCCCGTCGCCGATGAACAAAATCACATTTTTGGCTTTTTTGCGTTTGGTTTTCAGCCTTTTTGTCCGCTCGATAAAATTATTTCCGTCGCGTTTCCAGGTTGCCGGTGTTTCCTCACGCTTGGTCGGATAACTATTTTGATTGGTTTGAGCAAGAACTTGGCTACAAAAATGCTTTGTTTCAGAAGTTTGTGCTGGCTATGTGCAAAATTGTACTTAAGCATCCAGACATTTCAAGCGAAATAGTTGAGGATTATAGTTAATATTTTGGGGAATACCAATGTCTCTTCAAGCTCTCTTGCCAAAAGACAAATTAAGAAATCAAGGAGATATTTAAAAACTAGTATGAGATTAAAAATTTCTTGGAATAAGATATTGTAGACAGGTAGATTGCAAATGGATATTATAATATGAAATTGAATAACTTAATGATAACTACAAACATATTAGTAATAGACATTGAAAATGTCCTGGTCACAGTTGTTGACTTATCGGCTGAAAACCAGGAGAAGGTGATCAATAATCAGGAAAAATACTCAGAACAGTTGATTATGATACGTAATATAGAAAAGCAGAATGAACTAGTTTTTTATTAGATTAGACCTTATACTCTAGAGTTTATAAGGGCCTTGAAGCCCTATTTTAGCATCATAATTTTTTCAAAATTACCTCTTCAGC
>JBGTRS010000519.1:0-3382 GCA_041940665.1 Pyrinomonadaceae bacterium
ACGGTTTGAAATGAACGACACTAGTTCGATCTCGTCCTCGAGCCATTCGCGGGGCGTGCTTTGATTGACCGACATACAGGCAACCAACCGCTCATTTTTATGCAGCGGAAAACAGACGACAGCCTGAACTCCGAGCATTTTATAAGCCTTCCGGTCGGCTTCGGATATCCGCTCATCCGTATTGACATCGTCAACAATAAAGGACTGATTCGCCCGCAGTTGTTTCGCGGCCGCCTCGCCGAACTGCGACAGACGGTAACGACCGGCAATACTCGGAATCTTGCCGCGGGTATAATCGCCCGGAATAACAAAATGATCTTCATCCGCTTCGATCTCGGCATAAGCACACAGATCGGCATCGAGATGCTCACCGAGCAGACGCGACAGGGCTAAGTTTATTTCGTCCGGATTTTCCAAAGAGCGGACGGCTTCATCGAGTTGAATGACAAAACGGTTTCGCTGATCGATCCGTCTTTGCTCATCAATATCCGTGTTTGTTCCGAACCAGCGGACAACCTCTCCGTCCGCATCCCGCAAAGGATTGACGCGGGTCAGAAACCAGCGGAATTTTCCGTCGGCTCCGAGCAGAGGAAACTGCATCTCGAACGTCTCTCCCGTATCGAGCGATTTTTTCCAGCGGGCGACGACGGCGGGAAGTATCTCGGGATCGTGAACCGTCTGCCAACCCCAACCCTCCATTTCCTCCGGCGTGGTTCCCGTGTAGTCATACCAGTTCTGGTTATACCAGAAGATATGCCCGTCGGCTTCCGCCATCCAGACCAGTTGCGGAACGGCATTGACCAGAGTCGCAAATCTCTGCTCCGATTCCCGAATCCGTGATTCTGCCTGTTCGCGTTCGGAAATGTCCCTGGCAATTCCGATAAAGATGCGCTGATCGTCTTTTTTATATTCGCCGAAAGACAGTTCAAGCGGAAATTCATGTCCTTGGCGATGAAGTCCGGGAACTTTTACATATTCCCAGTTGAGATTCTTTTCACCTGTTTTTAAGAAACGGCCGAGCCCCGATTTATGTGCTTTCCTTAAATTTTCCGGCATCAGCATCATTAAATCCTGACCGATCATCTCTTCCGTCCGGTAGCCGAAGATTTTTTCCGCCGCCCGGTTTGTAAATAAGATCTTTGAATCCTCATCAATACTGATAATCGCATCCGAAGCCGTTTCGGCGACGATGCGGTATTGCTCTTCGCTTTGCAGTAAGGCTTCTTCGATCCGTTTGCGTTCGATCGCGTTGGCGATTCCGTTGGATACGGAGGCCATCGCTTGAAGCGTGGTATCGGTCAGTGTGTGTCTGGCAAAAACACACATGACGCCGACTAATTGATCTTCGACGATCAGCGGATAACCGGCGAAGGCTTTCATCCCCTCGCGTTCTGCCCATTCCTTATTGCTCAAACGCGGATCGTTCAAAATATCGTTGGTCAGATGCGGAAGTCTTTCTTCGGCGATCAGACCGATCTTGAATTTTCCGACCGGAACGCGTGAATGTTCACCGTCGAGATGCGTGTACATTCCGGCACTCGCCTGAAGTTCGAGCATATTTTCATCGCTGTTTAATGTCCAAATGCGGGCAAACGCGGCATCAAGCCGGTTGACAAGACTTTCGGTACATTGAGCCAGCAGATCTTTGAGTGGAATATTCTGCACCAAAATGCGGGCGATGTCCGCGTTCAAACCTTCTAATTGTTTCTGTTGATGTTCAAAATCAGCCGGTGTTTCGACATCGAAATCTTTCTGTTTGCTCTGATCTTCCTCTTGAATGATGACCGCAAAACCCCGTAAATTTCCGTTTTCGTCATTTATCGTGGCTGCCGTAAAATTTGTGTTGAAAGGCACGCCGTCCTTTCGTTGTAGCCGCCGCCGTTTTTCGATCCGTCCGGCTTCTTTGGCTTGGTCCAATTCGGGAATCTTTGCCGCTCTGTCTTCGGGCGGACAGATGACCGAAAAATGCTCTCCGATAATTTCTCCGGCCGGAAAACCGAGTAAATTTTCCGCTCCCTTGTTCCAACTGAGAATATCTCCTTTCGCGTCAAGGTGAAAAATTGCCAGACCGTCGAGTTCCCGAATAAGTGTTTGATAAGGATCGTTCCCAAAATGATTTTTCAGCACCTCATTATTTTCCATCTGATATAAATTCCCCGTGTTCAATAAAATATTTTCAGATTATACATCAAAAAAAACTTTGTTATTAATTTTTAACGGGAAGAAATTTTGAAATTCGCCGCCGGCACCTCAACTCAAAATAATTTTGCGGTTTTGACGGCATTCAAATCGAGTTCACGCCGCCGGATTTCCATTTCTTCAAACAGCTCCTTTATATGTGCCGCACGCCAACCGGCGGTCATTTCACCGGAGAACGCCCGTTGGAGCAGAACGGCAAACAATTTTTCAATTTCTGCCCGTCGCCGGTTTCTTTTTTCCCGCAAACTTTTCAGAAATAAAACTTTTTTCTCAAAACTTTCCTGCAAATCAGACGGCGGAATTATTACCTCGAGATCGCCCAACTCCGTCGCATTAAACTTGTGATTGATCTGCATCCTCGAAGTGCGTGAGAAAAAGCCGTCCGCTCTAAGTTTATTTATCAACGCCCACAGAAAGTAAGGCCGTAATCCATTATTACCGCAGCGAATACGAAGAAGAAACGAGACAAAAATAGCGTTTTCCAGCGATTTTTCCCAAATTGCGGTTTTACCCAGATGCCCGGAACTGCCGTTTCGCCAGTTAAACAGAAGATCGCCGGACTCTAAACGGAGCCGGTCAAGCAGATCATCATCAGCCCGCCAATAACGCATATCAGTCAGTTCCAACTCACCTTCTTTTTGAACATTTGAAATCCTTACGATTGGCGTACCGGTCTCTCGCGTTTCACTATTTGAAAGCTGTTCGGCAAGTCCGTAAATGATCGAATCCACTCTGTCGACGAGTTTATCTTTTTTCCAGCCTCGCGGATTCGCGGCCGGATCGCCGAACATTTTGATAAAAAGTGCCGGCAAAATGCGTGCGGCTATCCGGTCGGCTTCGGTACGCTTGCGACGCAGATTATCGGCCTGATCGAGTATTTCGACGATGCGGCGTTGTTCCGCTAAAGGCGGCACCGGCATCTCGATTTTTGCAAAATCGGTTTTTTTGAGAATCGGCACAACGGCTTTTCCGGCGTTATACTGAAAGACAGGCTTGATTGACCGGCAGTAGTAGTAACCGAATCTCGGTTCTACCAAATCCCCGAACACCAACGAGTTGATCTGCTGATTGGTGGCTAAGACTGTTCCGGCAATTCCGACCTTTCCGATTGACCCGATGCAACACACCAATACCGTATCAGCGGGAAGCACTCTTGCCTTTGCCTGACCAATTTTTGAATGTG
>JBGTRS010000520.1:0-3374 GCA_041940665.1 Pyrinomonadaceae bacterium
ACGCCGTCCGCGATGAACAGGCAAAGATCTTGCAGGCGATTCAAGCGTTTTCGCCTGAAGATGCTTTAAAGGAAACGGTTCGCGGACAATACGATGCGGGCGAAATTGACGGCGACAAAGTTCCGTCATATCGAAACGAAGAAGATGTTCCGCCCGATTCCAACACCGAAACTTACTCGGCTTTGAAACTTTCGATAGATAACTGGCGTTGGGCCGGAGTTCCCTTTTACGTCCGCACCGGAAAACGTCTGCCGCGAAAGCATACGACGATCCTCATTCAATTTAAAAAAGCTCCTTTTATGCTGTTTCGGGATACGCCGATCGAGCATTTAACAACCAATCGGATCGTTCTCCACATTCAACCCGATGAAGGAATTGCACTTCATTTCGGTGCAAAAATCCCCGGACCGCTCGTTAAAATGGGTTCGGTTGATATGGATTTTGATTACTCCGAACATTTTGACGAAAAAATTTCTACCGGATACGAAAGATTGTTGTATGATTGTATGATCGGAGATGCAACACTCTTTCAAAGAGCCGATATGGTCGAATCTAGTTGGCGGATCGTTTCGCCCGTTTTAGATGTCTGGGAAGCGATTCCGGCGAGAGATTTTCCGAATTATGAAGCCGGAAGTTGGGGACCGGAAGAGTCTGACGAACTTCTCGAACAAGACGGACGAAGATGGAAGAATGATATTGAATGAATTTGTCGGTAGCGTTTACGGAAGCAAATGCGTTCGAGATGAAATAACCGCATCGGCTTTACCCCCCGACACTACCGGCTTTACAAGGAGAATTGCTTGAAATGACAACAAAAGCAATGGAAAAACAGCAGAGGACTTTGAAAATTTTTAAGGATCCGGAAGAGATGAATCGTTTTGCCGCCGAAAAATTTATGGCCATCGCCAAGCATTAAGACTTTATGGCCATCGGCAATCAGGCGATCAAAGAAAAAGATCGTTTTACAGTAGTTTTAGCCGGCGGAACAACTCCGAAATCCCTGTATCAGGTTTTGTCTTCCGACGAGTTCAGAGACCGAATTGACTGGGAAAAGATTTGTTTTTTCTTCGGTGATGAACGGGATGTTTCACCGATTTCCGCGATGAGCAATTTCAAGCTGGCCAATGATTTTTTGTTAAAGCCTTTGAAAATACCGACCCCGAACATCGTCCGCTGGCATACGGAAATTATCAATGCGTCGGAAGTTGCCGAAACATATCAACGAACCCTGACTAAATTTTTCAATTTGGAAAAAGGCGAATTTCCGCGGTTTGATCTGATCTTTCTCGGAATGGGCGATGACGGACACACCGCCTCGCTTTTTCCGCACACCGAAGCGATCGGAGAAACAAAGGAGCTGGCCGTCTTAAATTACATTGAGAAACTCAGAGCCGATCGTCTGACCCTGACATTTCCGGTTATCAATAATGCCGCCAATGTCATCTTTATGGTCAGCGGAGAAAATAAAGCAAAGGTTTTACACGAGGTTTTGGAAGGAGCCGAAAATTTTGAGAAATATCCATCGCAAAATGTAAAATTGAATGACGGCGAACTTTTCTGGCTGGTTGACGAGAAAGCCGCTGCAAAACTTGAGAATGTTTCTTGATTATCCGATATTTACTTATCAAAAATAACCATTTACAATTTACCATAAATAAAATATGGAAATTGAGATAGCCATTGCCGTAATCATTCTTTTTGCCTTAACTCTATTGGCATCGGTTGATATGGCTTTTTCACAATTGAGCGATGTCAGTCTGCGGCGGCTTTTTTCCGATTCGGAAGAAAATAAAAAACCGCGATCGGTCGAGTTTCTAAGGGAAATATCGGAAAACCGGCCGCGTTTTCGTTTTGCTCTGTCTTCGGCTATTCAAATCCTGCTCATAGTATTTTCCGTCATCGTCGTTCTTTTGGTTTATCGTTTTTTCCAGAGTCCACGCGAGATGCTCATTTATTCGCTTCTCATCGGGCTGACCTTTTCGGTTATTTTCCGGCAGATCATTCCGCGTTTCATTACCTGGACGAATCCCGAAGGAAAACTGATCCTTCTGCTTCCGATCATCCGCCCGATTTACAGCATCTTGCCGTTTATCGCCGATCCTTTCGAACCTTCCTTTCGCGGTCGAAAAACCATCAAAGATGAAACAACGATTACACCGGACAGCCACGAGGAAAAGGACGATGATGACGATTTACAGGCTTTGATCGAGGTCGGCGAAGCGGAAGGGATCATCGAGATCGAAGAACGTCAGCTGATCGAGAAACTGTTCGAATTCGGCGATACGGAAGTTGACGAGATTATGACTCCGCGAACCGATATCGTCGCTCTGCCGCTCGATTCCACCGTCAGAGACGCACGCGATCTGATCATTGAACAGAAGTTTTCACGAATTCCCGTCTATAACGAGAATATTGACAACATCGTCGGCGTCATCTATGTCCGCGATATGCTCAATGCCTGGGCGGACGGCAAAGAGTCCCAGGCGATCGAACCGATCCTGCGTCCTGCATATTTCGTCCCCGAAACCAAATCGGTTGATGAACTCCTCAAATCCATGCAGCTCAACCACGTGCAGATTTCCATCGTCGTTGATGAATACGGCGGCGTGGCCGGTCTCGTTACGGTCGAAGATATTCTCGAAGAGATCGTCGGCGAGATCGAAGATGAAGACCAAGTTGAAGAGATCATCGAGATCGTCGAAGGCAATAACGGTTATTTCGATGTCGTCGGCTCGACCGAGATCGGCAAGATCGAACGGGCTTTGGAAATGGAGATCGAAGACGACGATTTTTCGACCATTGCCGGATTGGTCACGCGGGAAACGGGCTATGTTCCGAAACGCGGCGAGAAACTTTCGCTTCGCGGGTTGGACCTGGAAATCCTCAAAGCCGATGCGAAAAAAATTCAACTGCTCAGAATAAAGAAATCTTCTCCCGAAAACCTTGCATCCTCGTAAAATTCCATAGATGACATCCGTTGTGAGATAAATGACAAAGACTTTGTGCTAAATGACCGAAGCTTTGTGCGGAATGACAATGCTTTTGCGAACGATGCCAAAGGTTTTGCGAAAAATGACAAGGCCGCTGTGTAAAGTGCCAAAGGGTTTGTGAAAGATGACAAGACCATTGTGAAAGATGACAAAGGTTTTGTGAACAAATACCGGACTTTTGCGTTTAAAGATGCAACTGAACCGATAAAAGAAAACCAGCGAATTCGCGTGGACGGAACAAAAGATTATTGTGAAACTCCATAATTTATTTCAAAAATTCACGGATAAGCTATTTTGTTCCCTAAAGCGAATTTGAAAATAATGCTATAATGTATGCACTTTTTTAAGATTTTTTTTTAGGATTGTAAATGCGGTCGGTGAAAG
>JBGTRS010000521.1:0-3308 GCA_041940665.1 Pyrinomonadaceae bacterium
TATCGGTAAATTCACGGCGTCGGTCTGCATCTTTTGCTTGAACTTCGTCAAAACTGAATCCGCCGACGTTATCTTCAGCGGTTAAACCGAAAACCTGCAACCCCCGGGCATCCATTGTATAAATGACAACCGACGAACGATTGGCGAGATCAATCAAGCGATGCACGGCTTCGAGAATCTGGTCATTGGAACGCACGCCGGAAGAATCCTGGCTGAACATCCGGAAACCGTCCGAAAGGAGCATTACGGATTTTCGCCCGGGCAGATCGTCCATTCCGCGTATGATAAAGTTGATCGCCCCGAGCGAACCGGTCGCAAAAATGTTTTCCCGAAATTCGTTCAAGTCGGATTCCGTTCCGCGACTGCGTCTTTCAAAATTATCTTCGGTCAGATCTGCTCCGCGGGAGAGCGAAGGGGTCGAACCGCCGCCGCGGCCTTCATCCAGCATTTTTTCGGTATCTTTTATATCATCTTCAAAAGTTTTTCCGATCGGAGCAAAAGCACCGATTCGGCCCGTTCCCATCGGATTCCAGCGGACGTTTTCGATCGCCGCATAGAGTTGCTGTTTATTGTTCGTAAATTGCTGTAAGGCACCCATTCCGCCGCCGGTTCTGATGATCGCCACGAGATCGCCTTCCTGCATTTGCTCGTCCACGAACTTTTTCAATGCCCGCCGCACATAATAAACGCTCGTAAAGGAAAGCGTCAGATCGTCAACGACCAGAGCGATCGTGCGGCGAACCTGATCCGGTTTCAACCGGCCGGGCGGCGGAAGCGGAATGTTTGAGGTCACTTTGTTATTCGCTGTCCGGACGTTTTCCGTTTTGTTGGAAATAAAATTAAAATTTGTAATTTCCTGTTTTTTACCGTTTTCGTAGATCTCAAAATCTTCCGCTTTTAAGTCCGTAACGACATTGCCGTTTTTATCCGTCACCGTGACGTCGATCTGAATCAAATTGGTTGAAATTTTAACGACATCACTGTCATCTTCGACAGGCGTGGCGGTCGGTTGCGGGCTTTGCGAAAAGACGTTTATTGAAAAAAAGATGATCAGCAAAAAAGTGAGATAAATTTTTAACATATCTGAATCAATGATAAGCGGACAGATTTTTTGTTATCTTACACCAGGTTCTGCAAATCTGAAAAGAAAATTCATTTCGGTTCAGAATGACTTTTAAAAAAAACTGTCTGAAATAATTGTTTGAACCCAGAAGAATTTATTTGAAGTTTTTTATCAGAACGGCATCATTGACGGGATGGCCGCGGGCGACGTAAAGTTTTGACCCGTCCGGTGAAACGGCGAAATTATAAATGACTCCGCTGGTGAAATCGGTCAGAGGCTGCGGTTTGCCGCCGTCGAAGGGTTGTTTCCAGACATTGCCGACACCTTTAGTGATCGCCTGATAAATTAATGTCTGTCCGTCCGGCATCCAACGAGCTCCGACATTGAGACCCGAAATTTCAACCACATCAAAAGTTTTGACAACGCTTCCGTCCGCCGATGAAATGATATATATCTGTTTCCAATCCTTGATACAGGAAATAAACGCACCGTCGGGAGAAAAATGCGGTATTTGACAATTTATGTCAGACAATAACGCCGATTCACCGCCGTCAATCGGAATTTTCCGCAGTGAGATTCTGCCTTCGACGTTAGTTGAATCATAGATGATCCGGTTGCTGTCGGGCGAAATTGTCGAATCAACCTGATGGCTTTCACCGAAGGTTAATTGCTTGAGGTTTGTTCCGTCCGTGTCAATGCGGAAAAGGTGCGTTTCGCGTTTGTCGGTTTTTGCCGCAAAAACAAAATAACGTCCGTCGGGTGAAGCCCGAAGTTCTTCGGCAGTCGGATGATTTTCGGTTACTTGCCGGCGATCCGAGCCGTCCGCGTTCATTATCCAAATACTAAAATCTTCGCCCGTCCGCGTTAAATAGCCGATGCGTCCGTCGGGAAGCGGTGTGATTCCGCCCTTGCCGTCCGATTGACCTTTGGTGATTTGCACGGCTGTACGGGAATCGCCGTTTATGTCCATCGCCCAAATCTGGGCGGGGCGAGTATAAGGTGAAACAAGAACGGCATCATTATCGGTGATGGTCAGTCCGTCCGGTTGATGCCGGCTCGTGCCCGCCGTCAAACGTCTGACTTCGCCGTCTTCCGTCGAAATATAAAAAATCTGATCGCGGCGGGTGGTCATCAATTCGTTGAATTTTGTGCCGACCAAAACCAACCCTTTTCCGTCCCGGGTCCAGTCCATCCGGTAACATTGATCCCATTTTTCCGTTGATAAATCCTTTATTTCTCCGCTTACGAGATCAATGCCGGAGATCGTGCAGGTCGCGTGGATTTTCATTTTTCCAAAAGCAATTGTCCGACCGTCAGGCGACCAGGCACTGTGTAAAACCATTTCCGATGCACCGTTTCGCTCTAATAAAGTTCTTTCATTGCCGCCGTCGCTCGAAGCGATGACAAGAGACGTTTGATTGGTTTGGTTGTCAAAACGCTGAAAAACCATTTCCCGTCCGTCCGGCGAAAATGAAACGCTTGTGTTGATGTCGGTTAAAATTTTCGTCGCCGCTCCGCCGAGTGTCGGAACGCGGTAAAGTGAAAAGGGGGCGTTCAAATCTTCTTTGGCGAGAAAATAGATATATTTTGAATCGGGCGAAAAGGTTTTACTAAAAAGTTTTCCCGTAAACGGCGGAATTATTTCGACATTGTTGGCCTGTCCGACTTGTTGAAGCCACAAATGCGATCTTTCACCTTCTTCTTCCGTGTGATATACGAAATACTTTCCGTCCGGCGAAATTGCCGGAGAGACGGGTAATTCCCCGTGCGTTAAATTCGTGAAAATCAATTCCCGATTCGGTACCCGATCTTTTCCGCCGGTTGCGGATTTTATCCAAATAAAGGCGAGCGTTGCCGTCAAAAAAATTACGGCAATACCGATTAGACCGACCCGGCGGAGATTTAGTTTGGATTCGTCGGAAACGGCAGACAAATCAATTTTTTGATCGACAGTGATTTCGCTTTCAGGCAAATCTTTTCTGTTTTCTTCCTTCCAATCCGCCAGCACGAGAACATTTCCGAATTGTTTTACATTGTGAACGTTTTGGGATTTAGAGTTTTGCAGTTGAATCAAATCATTCTCTTTTGTCGGAGGATTTTGGGGCTTATTTGGATGGTTATTTTGGACTCAAAATCTGTAAAATTTGTTGTTGATTTTCGATGTGTTTTCCAGATGGATTTTGGAAGGGTTTTGGAGTGGTTTTGGGGTTGTTTTGGGTGATTTTTTGCTACCACAACGATGATC
>JBGTRS010000522.1:0-3301 GCA_041940665.1 Pyrinomonadaceae bacterium
GGTTTTAATTCCAGTCTTAAAGCGAGCGTCTGGCCGATCGTAACTTTCAAATCCTCTCTGACCAATTCGGCAAAACCGCTGGCCGTCGTCGTAACTCTATAATTGCCAAGCGGCAGTAACGGGGCGGAAAAAAAGCCGTCCGAATTGCTCGTAACGACTCTTTCAAAACCTGTATCTACGTTTCTGATTGTTATGGTTGCACCCGGAACGATTGCACCGTTTGGGTCATAGACCGTTCCCTGAATCAAGCCCGTTGTGGCTTGCGATTGAGCAAAGATCGAAATTGAGAAAAAGATTCCAACGGCAATGCTCAAAGAAATCTGCAGAATTTTCTTCATAGTCTTTTATCCTTTTATGATTTACTTTATTCGGGTAAAAATACAAAATTAAAATCTCGGGGAAGATTTTTTTGTATCAAATTAAGACGAAAAGTTATCACATTTTTCTTTTGATTTAAAAGGAAAGTTGAAAATTTCGTAATTTAAAAAGCCGTCCGCAAGTGAAAGCGCCGGGCATAAGCGACGCAGATCAGCCCGACGATACCGGATGAAGCTACTAATACAAAAAAGCTAACACTAATCCAACTCAGAAGGACGAGACTTTTGGTAGAAGCAATAAATATTGCCGGAATCATCTGAATCATAAAAATAAGAGCAACGGTCAAACCGAACCCGAATGCATATGACAAAAATGCGTTCAAATCCTTTGTCATATAAAAGAACAGGATATTGAGAAACAAATGTATCGGAATGGTAAAAAATGTCTGCATCAGCAGAATCGTCCACAAATAAAATGTAAAACTTTCAAAAAAACGTTGCGAAGTTTGAGAGCCGGAAAGGCTGTATTCAAGCGTAACTTTGTTGAGAACAATAAAAGCCGACAGCGGCAGGATCACGGAAAAAATAAAACCGTAGCACACCGTGATAAATGAGCTTTTGATAAAAAATTTATCGTTCATCCGTTCGTTGCCTGCCGGACAGTCCAGAAAAAAAGTGCATCGGGCAGAATCTTTCGCAGGAACAAAATACCGCGTGAATTTGCCGTGTAACGCATCTTCCGGCTTCCGTCCGTGACGGCGTTGTAGATGACTTCCGCGACCAATTGACCGTCGGGGGCGTTTTCGCCCGCTTCCTGCATTTTCGGCATAACTTTATCAATATAATGATCGTAAGCCGTCAAGCCTTCCTTGCGGGTTACATCCTGCGAGCGGTCGTAAAAATCGGTTTTGATCGGTCCGGGTTCGATGATCTTGACCTTGATGTTGAACTGGCGGACTTCATGCTGGAGGGCTTCGGAAAATCCTTCGACCGCCCATTTCGTGCCGTGATAAAGGCTGTAGAGCGGAAACGTGATGCGGCCGCCCATCGAGGCGACATTGACGATCGTCCCGCTTTTCTGTTCGCGGAAAACGGGCAGAATCTCGCGGCAGACGTTCATCACGCCGAAAACATTGGTGTCGAATTGTTTTTGGATCTGTTCCCGAGTCGCCGCTTCAAATGCACCGACGAGACCATAACCGGCGTTGTTAACGACCGCATCGATCCGCCCGAATTTATCGAGCGTTTTTGCAATCGCTGTCCTGATCGAATCAACATCCGTGACATCCAAACGGAAACATTCGACATCGGCAATGCGTTGGAGGTCTTCCGCTTTTTCGGGCGAACGCATCGTCGCCGCTACCTTCCAATTCTTCGTTTGAAACAATCTGACCGTTTCTTTACCGATTCCGCTTGAAGAACCTGTAATAAGTATTACCTTTTCCATATGCTTAAAGATTGTAAATGGTAAATGGCAAATGGTAAATGGTAAAATGATTCTATGAAATTCTTACATATCTCGGACGTTCACTTGGGTTGTACACGCTATCATCTGGAAGAATCTCCGCGTGATTTTTTTGATGCCTGGTTTGATGTCATCAACAAATACGCGATCGGCGAAAATGTGGATTTTGTTCTGATGTGCGGCGATTTTTTTCATAAACGCACCGTTCCGCCCGAAACGATGAACTATGCCTTTGCGGGTTTATCGCTTCTTAAAGAAAAGGGAATTCCCGTTATCTCCATCGAGGGAAATCACGACCAGAAACATAACGACAGCGAATACAGCTGGCTCCGGTCTTTGGCGAACTGGAATTTAATTTACCTGCTCGAGCCGAAGGTCACAGAGGGCGAGATGATCTACGAAGCCTGGAACGAAGACGATAACCGCGGCGGTTTTATAGACATCGGCGAAGCGAGAATTTTCGGTTCGGATTGGTACGGGGCGACGGCCAATAAAGCGATTCCGCAGCTTACCGAAGCACTTGAAAAAAACAGACGCGAAGGAGCGTTTCACATTCTGCTTCTGCATACGGATGTGGAAGGTCATCAGACGCATCCGATTCCGGCACTTTCGATGGAGAATCTCAAAAAACTGAAATCCGTGACGGACTACGTCGGTCTCGGACATACCCATAAATGCTACGAGATCGAAAACTGGGCGTTTAATCCGGGTTCTCTGGAAATTACGAAGGTTGACGAATTCAAGGAAGTCCGCGGTGCCTGGCTGGTTGAGGTGGACGAGAATTTTGAAATAAACGCCAGACACGTCCGCGACTATACGCAGAGACCATTCAAGCGTCTGACGTTCGATGTTGACCGATGCGTTGACGGTAAAGCCGTCACGGAAGGCGTTTTGAGTCTGGTCGAAAGGGAAGTTGATAAACACGACGAAAATTCCGACGAGCCGCAGACGATCATCGAGATCAGATTACGCGGGCATCTCGGTTTTCAAAATTCCGCCCTGGAATTAGACAAGATCCGTACGAAAGCGAAAGAGTTGACCAATGCCCTGCACGTGATGATCAAAAATCATTCCGTGCCGGTCGAATACGCGGTGGCGGCGGATGTCGATGAAGATATTTCCCGCGAAAAACTGGAACGCCGCGTGATCGAGGATTTGATCTTTCGTGATAACCGCTATAAAACGCGGATGGACGACGTCACCGATGCGGTCGTCGGTGCGAAAAAAATGGTTTTGGAAAACGAGTCGCCCGAAAAGATCGCCGATTTTATCGCCCTGAAAACAGTCGAAAATGAGGAGTCGAGAGTCGAGGGTGCGAAGAATAAATCTTGACCTAAAACGGTATTCCGGCGTATTTTGAAAACAATAAATGAAACTTCTCTTGACTCTCCACTCTCCACTCTCTACTCTTTACTAAATGAGTGAAGAATCCGAAAAAGTTTTGGGCATCAAACATTTGCCGATCTTTCCATTGCCGCTGATTTTATTGCCGCACGAACTTTTGCCGCTCCATATTTTT
>JBGTRS010000523.1:0-3299 GCA_041940665.1 Pyrinomonadaceae bacterium
TCATTATTTTTTATATTCCGGCAAGAAAAGTTTTTCCGGCTTCTGTCGTCACATATCTATTTTCTGGATCGTTGGGTTTTTCAGGATTTGTTAAAGAAATCAGTCCTGCTTGGCGTAAAGGATCAACATAACTATTTCTGAATTTTGATCTATTCTTATACCCTATCCAATCAAGCAATTCAACCATTCTTACGGGCTCTGTCCCCAAGACCAAAATACTGATAAAATAACGGAGTTTATTCTCCAGCAGGTTGGTACCTTTTTCGCTCCAGCTTGGTACCTGTTTTATCTTGTCCTCTTCAAATACCTGATTTTTCGGTATCTGCAGAGCAGTTGTCCCGCTAGAGGGTTGGTACCAGCTTGGTACCAAATACAAAATTAAGTCTTGCCAGGAGACATCAGATAATCTAGATGGTAAAGCAATTAAAGACAGTCCCTTTTGTAAATGGGGGAGTGATTCCTCTGATATTTCAAGCCAGTTTTGAAAGTTCTCGGCAAAATCTCCGAATGTCACTACCTTTAGCGGGATAAAAGTTTTGAAAGTATCATTTTCAATAAAAATTGGTTTAGCACCTGGGACATATAAAGGGAGATATTTATTTGTATTGCGAATTCCTGAACCAATTTCGTCAGTCCAACCGAAAGCCGTAAAGAATTTTCTAATATTTGGATTTTTTGAAAAAGGGTTAAAGGTTTTGGGGTCAATCGGTCCGCGAAAATGCGGTTTGTTTGGATTAGTAATCGTAACTTCGGTTTCTGTAATAATTAACTCGGTTGTTAGAGCATTAGTATATTCGCGGTGAACTATTATATTTCCAATTACCTCACGAAATATTTTGTCCCGCAGATCAATCCGCTGATCTCCTTCCAAGTAGAATTTTTCAGGCAAATGTTTATTGATAAATTCTTTAAGCTTCAAATAAGTATCAATTAGATTTGTGCGAAGCGTGAGGCGATCATCCCAACGATCTTTATTTTTAATCCGCACCATTGCCTCGACTTTATAAGCGGGAAGAATACTCTGAATGGTTACATCTTTTCCAAAAATTAAAGCCGCAGCCAGTGTGTAGCCTTCCTGATTGGTTTTGAAATCTTTTCGCCACAAAGTCGAATCTTTCATCATCTGCTCATCACTTTCGAGTAGCCACGGATGATCGCTCCTGAAATTTCTGATAAGTTGCCGTGCTCTTTCAAATAAGCGTTCGTCGAAATCATCAAGGCTGAGACCTTGATAAATCTGACTTTCAGTGAAAACTTCCTTTTTCCGTAAATATAAGTTACCGATTATTTCCTGATTTTTAGTTACGTTTATATCGCTATCAACTTCACGGATATATATTTTGCCGGCGTGGTCATGAACCTGACTGCTGACCGCTATCTGCACGGCTATAACCAGCCCATCGGGGTGCTCAAGGACAGATGGCTGAACATATACCGGAGGATTGACGCAGTCTCTGGCATTCAAGGTGGAAACTAGATTCTTTTGAACTTGAAGTAATGCAACCGGATCAACGCCTGTTACATTGCCGTCATCATCTACGCCGAGAAGAATTGTGCCGCCATCCGTATTTGAAAAGGCGACGACCGTTTCATAAATGGCTTTTGGTAAAGTATCCTTTGATTCCTTGAATTCTATTTTTAAGCCTTCGCCTTGCGCGATGATTTGATTTAATTGCTCTTCGGTCATTTTACCAGTATAAAAATTAAAAAATTTATTATTTTTCTAAGAAAAAACTCCAAGAATATTCATATCCATTATTGAATCTTTCTGATCCAATAACCGGATAAGCACCGGGAACAGAGGCATATATATTGAACGTTCCTTCTTTAAAAGTTATCAATCTGGCTGAATTTGCCGGAATTTCAAAAGAATTATCACCTAACTTGAGAGATAATATGTGATTTGTACTATTTGTAATTGTTATTTCAGGTGATTTATTACTAAATGATCGCCTTGTAACAAAAATGCTTTCCTGTTTTTTGGGTTGTTGAGATAAAAATACTTTTGAACTTTCATAGTAAACCCAACCATACACACCTGTTTTAATGTCAAATACATTTAACCAACCGTCCCGATGGTTCCTGTCAAGTAATATTAAAAGGCTTCCTGCAGGAAGAGGAGAGATAATTGCAGAATTAGGATTTGTATATAATGAAGCTGCAGATTTAACTCTAATAATATCGTATCCATTATCTAAATCATTGGATAAATATTCTGAATCCAGCTGCACTTTGCGACGCTCAACAGTGTCCATTCTAACCGGGGAAGAAATAGTAGTGCCTGCCATTCGTACATCAAGATCAACCTGATCATATTTAGTAGGAATGCCTCCGCCGAAGTAGCTCTGAATGACGGCGATATAGTTGTCTTGAAAACTTTGAAAACTTGATATATCTCCACGCTGGTTAAAGATAACAAAGAGAAGCTTACCTTTGCGTGTATTGATCTCGCCGGAAAGCGTGCTCGCGCCGCCGTCCTCCTTTCCCAAAGTTCCTGCTTGTCCAATAAGACTTCCAAGATTAACTGGTGAATTGAAACGATTTTTTAGCTTTCCATCATCAACTCCGGCGACCGGCATTACATCGGCGAAAGTCATATCATGTTTTTCCAGCTCTTTTCGCAAAGTTCTGAGAAGTTTCATCTGTGCCTGCGGCGTGACACGATTAATACCAAGTCCGCTCGATGTAGCAAGCACAAATTCTTCCGGCGCAACCTGTGCATTCGATTGAACGATTCGCATAACAGCATAGGCACCGCCAAGCATATCTCCTAATCTTTCAGCTAAAAAATTGTTTGAGTAACACATCATCACCTTGACAATTTCGCGCATTTTCGGTGATCCATGCGAAAAAAGCAAACGTGCATTTTGCGGGATAGATCGGACATACGAACCGCCGTCGAAAGACACACTCGGGACAAGGTTTATTTTACGATTAGTTTTCGCGTTCGTCACAAATTTTTGCCATGCCTTAACAGCTGCTGAATTTCGATTGTCCGCGTCCATCGAATTCTTTAATAAGTTAACCGAACTTACTGACGATGAGTTAAAATTCATCGTAAAATTATCTGTAACAAACAAGTCGCCTTTAACTTTTTTAATTCCAAGAGTGTTAAGTTCATTGGCTAGGTTTATTCCGTTTTCATACGTAAACACCGGATCACGCCCGGAAATATAAATGTTACCGATCAGCATGCCGTTTACACGGTCGATCATTCCGTCAGTCCAGACACTAGTTGGAAAACGATAATCAGGTCCAAAAGTTTTTAACACTGCATAAGAAGTTGCAATCTGAACATT
>JBGTRS010000524.1:0-3289 GCA_041940665.1 Pyrinomonadaceae bacterium
ATCCCAGAGACTGACAAATTTCACATCAGGTTCATCCAAGGTGCCTTTGACCTCGAACTTAGCCGTACTGAAAGCCTGAATGGGGCGACGCAACACACGCTCACCAACAATGACACCAAGACCGGCCAGCGGGTTGGCCAAAGCAAGATAGACGCCATACCAAGGCAGACTGTCACTCACTGGCAGCGTGACGATCATTTCATTGTCGAGTATGCCTGTGTGCAGATTAACCTGGCCACCGACCTGAAAGTTAGATGACTTGCTCTCCACGATCATCCGTTCTACGAACTGCAGATGCCCTTCATCCAATTTTACCTCGGCTTCGATCTTATCGAATCGAAAACCCTTGTCGGTCACGTCCGTAAAGGTTCCGTCGCCCTGATTGCGGTATAATTTGCTTTTCGATTTTTGCTTTTTGAGTTCCATTTCGACCGTCGGGGCATTTGTAAAATAGATGTCCTGCCAGCCGTCGCGGTCGTAGTCGATCAGCAGAACTCCGCCGCTCATTGATTCGACGATGTATTTTTTCTCCGGAGCGGATGTATGCAGAAACTCGACGCCCGATTTTTTGTAGATGTCGGTCAATTGCGGGATCCGGCGGTCTTTGCAAACCTCATCCTGCGGCAAAGCCGTTTGACCAAGAACGGTCAAAACTAAAACGGCGGTTACTGTAAGTTTTTTGAAGATCATATTTTACTTCTTTAAAGATTTATCCGAAAAATTATCTCAACCACTCGCGTGAGCGATGCTTCGAATTTTGCCTTCTGTCTTTCAAGGCACGGAAAAAGATGTATTTAGATTGTTTATGCCGCGTCAGCGGCTTTTTAATCCAATCTACGCTTTTTGCGAAACGCAAAGTTTAATTTTCGCCCATCGGCGAAGGCTCGGCTCTATCCCGCTTTTCTTTTTTTAACTTTTGATAGGTTTCCAGTGCCCGCTCGGCATCGGCTTTGCGGGACATCTTCCGGTAAGCGATGCTGAGCTGATAATATATATAATCTTTTCCGGCATCGGCCGCCGCACCTTTTTCCAACTGCTCGACCGCTTTCGCAAGATTTCCTTTTTCAAGATGGATCTTGCCGAGTTGATAATAGGCATCGGCATAACCGGCCCGCAAACTGATCGCTTCTTCGAGGAGTTTGACCGCCCGTTCCGTTTCGATCTTCCGTTCGATCAGCGTCAACGCCAAATGATATTTTGAAACGGCATCCGCGGGATTGATCCGCAGTTCGCGGGCAAAAGCTTTTTCGGCCTCAGCCGGACGGTTTAATCGGATGAAACTCTGCCCGATAAAATAATTGGCTTTCGGGGTATCGGGTGCGAGCAAAACGATCCGCTCAAATTCCTTGACGGCCCGTTTATAATCGCTCAGCATCATAAAACCCTGAGCCGCATAAAAAAGCGTT
The DNA here is from genome assembly GCA_041940665.1 of Pyrinomonadaceae bacterium. GTDB lineage: Bacteria > Acidobacteriota > Blastocatellia > Pyrinomonadales > Pyrinomonadaceae > Aridibacter. Next base: position 1,407 of record JBGTRS010000524.1, read on the forward strand.
TCGGCGTTATCCTGCGAGATTCCGGCAAGCCTTTCAAAAACCGGTACCGCTTCCCGGTCGCGTTTCAGCCGGATCAGGGAAACTCCGTAAAAATAGGCGAGTTCGGCGTCCGTCTGAAGCTGACTTTCGATAGGTTTCAGCGTTTCGACCGTTTTGGCAAAATCCTCAGTCAAATAAAAACTCGAAGCGAGCATTTTTCTGATCAAAGCATCCTCCGGAGCAATTTTAAGATGCCGGCTCAAAGGTTCGACCGCCGTGGCAAATTCATTGGCCCGAAAAGCGATGATCCCGTAGTTTCGGGCGAGATTCGGAAAATCCGGGTTCCAGCGATAGGCGGCTGAAAAACTCTCCAGAGCGTCGTTTAATTGATCGGTTCGGACAGCAATGACGCCGAGATTGTTGTAGCTTTGAACGATCAAATCCGTCAGCCATACTTTTATCTTTGTTAACTGAGCGACTCGTTCGGGTTCTAATTTTATTTCCACATTTCCACCGGAATTGTTTCCGGTTTCCGGCTCTTCATCGGAATCATTTACAACCTGGCCGAGGATTCTGCTGACCTCGGTTCGAGAGGTATCGAGGGATGCTTTTTGCAGTTCGGCGGCAATGTCAAGTTCCTTTTTCGCCTCTTCTTTTCGACCCGTTCTCAGAAGCAGGCGTCCGAGCATAAAATGAGTCCGGCGGGCCTGTGTGTTCTTGCCGCCTTTTTTTTCAAGGTCAATTGCCCGCCGCAGATTTTTCTCGGCGTTTTCTAAATCCTCCAAGCCGATCTGGGACTGGGCTAAGAACAGATATGCCTCGCCGCTTTCGGGGTTTACTGCAATAGCTTTTTCCAAAAAAGGTATGGCCTCTTCATACTTGTTTTGAGCCGTTGCTGCCACGCCCGAGAAAAACGACGCGTAAAAATCATCGGGAACGATCTTTAATTCTTTTGCAAATGCCTCTTTGGCTTCATCTAAACGCCCGCTACCGCCGTGCTGCATCAGCAAATAACCCAGATAAAAATTTATTTTCGGCCGATTCGGTTCAAGCTCTAAAGCCCGTCTCAATGCCTTTTCCGCATCGATCGGATAATTTGTTCTTTCATAAAATCTGGCAAACAGAACGTGCAGTCCCGCTTTTTCTCCTCCGGTCAGGTCTTGCAGCGTTTTAAAGTGAAGACGTGCCTTTTCGATTTTCTTTAGGTTCAGATATGTCAGCCCCAAGGCTCTTCCGAGTTCAAAGTCGGGAGCTTTGGCAAAAACCCATTCTAATTCGGGAAGAGCCTTTTCATAATCTTCTTTCGAATAATAAATATTGCTGAGAATGTATCGTGAGCCGACGTGATCGGGAGCGATCGAAACCGCATATTTTGCTTCCTGCAATGCTTCATCATAGAGATTTTGCCGGAGATAAGCGATTGCCAAAGTCGTCCGTTTGGAGGCCGTGTCGGAAAACTTCAGGGATTCCCTGATAAACTTAACCGCTTCAACATATTTTCCTTCCTCAATGGCGATATTTCCGAAGCGTTCCAAAGCAAGGCCGACGACCGCCCGATTTTCAACGGCGGCATTTGCTAGATCACCGGAGCGTTGAAAGGATTCGGCCGATTTCAAATGCTCGAGCAATTGATCCTGGTTCTGATTTTGGGAAACGGCTGAATTTTTGTCTTGGGCAAGAACGCTAAGAACACCTAATAACAATACCGAAAACAAAATTCTTAAGGACATAAAAACTTAAACTTCCTTGCTAAAACCACAGATTAGAGGGGAAGAAAAATTATAGCACAAAAAAAAACGGGCAAGAAAATAATGCCTGTAAGCTGTTATTTTCTTGCCGTCCGAAAGTTTCACAATTTAGAAATAAAACTTGAATGCATATTGAATCTCACGGCCGCCTCTCGT
>JBGTRS010000525.1:0-3287 GCA_041940665.1 Pyrinomonadaceae bacterium
GATACGATCTTAAGATTTTACGTTCTGCTCAATGACGAAAATTTACGCGATGAATATAAAGAACAGGTGAGGGCCGCCGGTCATACCCATTCATTGCAGATCGAAAAAATCTGGGAACGGATTTTCTTCAAAGATTCAAAAATTTTAGTTGAGAACGGGCAATACAGTTTTGTCGAAAACTTGAAGGACAAACAGACTTTGGGCGAATTGCTTTCGGAAAATCTCCACGATTATTTTGAAACGATCTATCCCGAACATCCCGTTTTTGCCGAACCGCTCGGAATGAACCAGGTTTCCAAGATCGTCAACGATCTATTCAGCGGAGCCAGAAAAACTCACGAGGGTATCCAGAAACTTGCCGAAAATTTTGCCAGCCCGCTCGGACTTGTGACGAAACGCGGTGAAAACTATGTACTGGAATCGGAAGAAAATCTCTATTCCCATCCATTGGTCGAAAAAGTACTATCCTTGGTCGGACAGAGCGAAAATTCAACCGTCCTTTTAAAGACCGTATATCGGAAGTTAAAGGAAAAACCCTACGGTCTGATCCGGGAAGCCCAGCATCTGATTCTGGCGGCCTTGGTTGCACAGAGAAAGATCGAGTTTGTGACGACCAACGGAGACCGGATCAACCGCCGCTCGCTTGATCTGAAGATCATCTGGGACGACATCGCCGGTATTGCCAAACCTGCCGATATTATTTACGGCAGTAAACGTCTGACGGAATGGGCGAAGATTCTGACCGAGATCGAAGATGTTCAAACAATTGATGTCGCCGAAGACCGCAACCGGGTCAAAGAAGCCTTGAAAAAATGGCTTGTAAACTGGAACGAAGCGGAAATTTTGGAGCGTTTCGGGGAATTGACCGACGAAATCTTGAATACAAAGATCTGGTACACATCGGTCAATATCGAAAAAACCTTCGGAACTGTCGCCAACGCCGTTCAGATTTTTGTTGATGAATCAATTTCTCTGGAAGATTGTCTGCAACGCATCGCCGATGCGTTTTCCGATTCGGAAAACGAATTCAGGACACGCCAGAACGATGTGATTACACTGGTAAGTTTTATCAAAAGTGCTTCGAACCGCGAAAGAATCTGGAAATATCTGGCGATCTGCGAAAAAACCAAGCTCGAGGAGATCGAAAATTTGCGGGGTAAATTATTTAAGTTACTTGATGAAACCGCCATCGCTCCGACCTCGGAGAAAAATGCCCAGATAGAAATCATCTGGCGTGAATTTCACGACCTCTACAGCGAGCATTTTTCCATCCAGCACGATGCGATTATGAAATCCCATCAGTTGCAGGAAAGGTTCGATGAAATTTTGAAAAGCGATCAATGGTGGGAATTTCAGAATCTTTCGCAACTTCCGGTTTTCCATCAAAAATACTGGTCGAATGCCCAAAAGATCATCAAACAATTCGGCGAACTCGATTGCAGTTTTGATGTCAAAAAGATGCTTCGTTCTCATCCGTTCTGTGCCTGCTCATTTAATCTGACGCAGATGCAGGATTGGGAAAACCTTCCGCGTTCGCTCATTTCCGCCATCGAACAGGGCAGAGACAGCTACCGCCGGACTTTATTTGTTTTGAGAGATCTCCTGATACCTTTGATCGAAAAAAATCTGAAAAATGAAAACGACAAAGATTTCGTTGAAGCCGCCAGGGAGATGATCGCAATGCTCAAAAATAATTCGGAAATCAAGTATTTCAGTACGATCCAATTATGCATTTTGCAGAAACTTCTGACGATGATGGATTCAACACAAACAATCAACATCCAATATCCGAACAACAAAGGCTTGATCAATTCCGAAGAACTCCGCCATAATCTGAACAAATGGATTGACGAACTGCCAAACGAGTCGGTTTTTCTCAATCTCCGGTAAATCCTTTGCTCAAACTTTTTCCTTGCAAGGATTTATCATAAACTCTTTTTATATGAGAAGGGTTTCGATAATCGGTGTCGGCAGGATCGGCGGGGCGTTGGCGATCGCTTTATCGAAAAAAGATTTTGAGGTGGAAAATCTGATTACCAGAACGCCGGATAAAGCCGGGATAATATCGAAAGAAATCAATCCAAATGCGAATATCTGCGATCTATCCGCAATCGAGGAATTTTCGAGCGATGTGATTTTTATCGCAACGCAGGATGCGGAAATTGAAAATGTCGTCAATCAATTAAAGAAAAAATCATTGCTCAACCAAACATATATTTTTCACACGAGCGGTTCGCTTTCTTCCGAGGTACTGCAAAACTTAAAAAGCGAAAACCGTTTTATCGGCTCGATCCATCCGCTTGTTTCGGTGAGTGATCCGGTTAATGGTGAGAAAAGATTTCGTGACGCTTATTTTTGTGTTGAAGGCGATAAGAAAGCGGTTGATGTGGCCGAAGAAATCGTCAGAGATTTGGGCGGAAAACCTTTTTCGGTCGAAACAAAATTTAAATCTCTGTATCACGCCTCGGCGGTTACGGCGTGCGGGCATCTGGTCGCCTTGATCGATGTTTCTCTGGAAATGCTGGAAAGATGCGGTTTGGAGTCGAAGGAGTCGAAAAAAATTCTGATGCCTTTGATAAATAGCACGATCGAAAATCTCGAAGACCAGGAAACATTCGAGGCTTTGACGGGAACTTTTGCAAGAGCCGACGTCGAAACATTGGAAAAGCATATTGAAACCATAGGAGAAAATCTTTCGAGAGAGATTTTGGAAGTTTATCTCAATCTCGGCGAAAGGTCTTTGAAGTTAGCAAAAATGCAGGGAGCAGATGAGGAAAAACTCCGAAAAATGTCGGAAATATTATCGTTAGCTAAAAATAATTTCAAATGTTAAAATAAAACTTGACAAAGATTTGCACGCGGTCGTTTTTAAGCTAAAGGCATTTTTTATGGCGAAAAAGAAAGAAGAATTCAAAGAAGAAAAGGAGGTTTTTCTCGAACATATACAGAAAAAAGGTTTGCGGCGGACTGCTCAACGCGACCTGATTCTGGAAGTGTTTTTAAAAACGGAAGAGCATCTTTCGAGCGAGGACCTGTATTGGCTCGTCCAGAAAGAAGACCCGAATGTCGGTCAAACCACTGTATATAGAACTTTGAAACTTTTGACCGATGCCGGTCTTGCCCGTGAAGTCCGCCTCGGTGACGGCCGAACGTATTACGAACATCATTTCGACCACGAACATCACGACCATATGATCTGTACGGAATGCGGCAAGGTCATCGAATTTTTCTCGGCGGAAATCGAAAGATTACAGGATGAAATGGCCGATAAATATAATTTTCGTCCG
>JBGTRS010000526.1:0-3282 GCA_041940665.1 Pyrinomonadaceae bacterium
GATGCAAGTAAGTGAAAAGTAACTGGTTTTCACGCATCCGTTCATATTCCGGTTCGATCGGTTCTTTGACCTTGACGATCATATCGCCTTCCGCCCAGACGTCATCGGCCGTTTCGAGAATTTTCGCTCCCGCGTCAACATAGGCCGAATCCTCAAACCCCGAACCTTCGCCCGCCGATTTTTCAACAAAAAGCGTGTGTCCGGCATCGGCTAAAGCCTGCACGCCCGCCGGTGTCAGACCGACTCTGTATTCATTATCTTTTATCTCTTTCGGTAATCCTATTTTCATTAATGATTTCTCCAAATTTTTTATATATAAATATAACTTTCAAATTCTACTTATCTTCCGATAAAAAATCACCCCGCCGCAAGTGTTCAACGCTGATTTTTCCATCTCTGACATCATCAAGCAGATCCATTTCCTTGATAATGTTTTTCAGATCCGTCCGATCGATCTGTCCCGTTTCGTCAAGTTTTTTTATAATCGAGCCGAGGATCAGAGCCATCGTTCCGACATCGTTTTCAAGCTGAGTCAATCTTTTTTCCTGCCGGGTTTCGTCGAGTTTTTTTTCATATAGTGACCGGCGTTGATGCGACGCAATTTCTCTCAAATGCTCCGCCTGAGCTTGTTCGGGAAAAAAGAATTCAAATAAACTCATAGATGTCTTCCTTTAGTGTGTTAAGAATAGGCTTATGTTACAACTTTTTCCGCAACGAACAAAGGCACGAAAACAACTTCGATGCGTTTTTTCGTGCCTTTATATCGAATAAAATCGGAGATGTCTATTCGGTGCCGCTCGCCGTCCCCTCGCCGGTGGATTTTGAACGGCAGGTGTGCGTCGGAAATTTCATATCGCCTGCCGTTGCCGCAAAACCGAAGTTTCTGATGATGTTCGCCAGAACGTTTATCTGGAATTGATTATATTTCGCATCCGAAATATCCGGATGCTGATGCCCGAGATTATGCAGCATTTCGTGGACGATCGTTCCCGCCCAATAATTTTCGTTTTTGTAAATTCCGTCCGCATTCAAATAATACCGATTAAGATAAAGCTGAAAATCGCCCTCTCTTTCCCAGTTGTTTTTTTGCGAATCCCAGAAAATCTTCACCTTGTTGTAATAAGCGTAGCCGACCCAACCGAGATCGTCCTCCGTCGGTGCTATATTTTCGTGATAGATGTAAATTTTCGGAAACGTTTCCGGACCAGTTTTTTGTGAAGAAACGGAAAGATAATAAAGCTGGTGAAAAAGCAGATTTCTTTGAATGTCAATGCTGTTGCAAAATCCCGAATCGAAGATGGTATCGGATTTCGGATGAGCAAACCCGTAAGTTTTGCTGACTTCCTGCCAGATTTCCTTTTCCTGAATCCGCTCAACCGCAACAACAAGAGATTTTTTGATAAACTCTTGTTCCGCCGCCGTAAATTTCGGATCGATCCAGTAATCGGGAGTTTTTTTCTTAGCGGTCTTGATCGTGTTCCAATTTGCAATCGAATCTATGCAGTTATAGTTTGCCTGAGCTTTCGCGGTTTGGATTATGAAAACAAAAAGGCTTAAAAAGCCGATAGAAATCAAAATTTTTTTTACATATTTATTTTTCATAATCAATTTGATCCAAACTACTTTCCTCCAAAAGGACGTTCATACATTCGAATTTTGCAAAGCGGAGATTTCGGAAAAAGCCTTCGATAAATTAAAGTATATATACATCTAAAAAAAGAACAATAGAATCTGACTAATCAGATTCCGGTAAAGTTTTCGACATAAAATTATGAAAAATATTCAAATTGCACTGATCTCTATTTTTTTACTGATAAGTTTCGGAACGGCCTGCGGACAAAACAGCTCCGCCGTTGATTCAAAAACGGCAACAGCCGATTCAAACAGCGATTGCCGTCCGCTCCAAACCAGAGAGCCGAACGCCGGTGAGCAAGAGCCGACCTTTCCCGAACAGACGCGGGCTTGCGGAGTTGAAACAAAAACCGCCTACCAAGTCACCGTCATTGCCAAAGGTTTGGATAAACCCTGGGCGGTCGAGCCGTTGCCGGACGGCGATTTTCTCATCACGGAAAAAGGCGGCCGGATGCGGATCGTGTCCAAAAACGGCAAGATCGGCGAACCTCTGCAAGGCGTTTTGGCGGTCGGACAAGGCGGTGTAACGGAAGATAGCAAATTGGGCGGTTTGCCGCCGATCACGGCCCGCGGTCAGGGCGGTTTACTCGACGTCGCTTTGAGCCCGAATTTTAGGCAAGATCAGACCATCTTCTGGAGTTTTTCCGAAGACCGGGCGGACGGCAGCGGAACGAGCGTCGCCCGCGGGCGTCTGAGCAAAGACCGCACGAAGATCGAAGATGTCCGCGTCATCTTCCGGGCCGTGCCGAGCTACCGGAACGGTCTGCATTTCGGCTCACGCATCGCTTTCGACAAAGCCGGCAAACTTTACGTGACGACCGGCGACCGCTTTGATCGTCCGAATCGGGAAAAGGTTCAAGAGCTTGATAATCATTACGGCAAGGTTATGCGAATCAACCCGGACGGCTCGATTCCCGAAGACAATCCGTTCGTCAAACGCGAAGGTGCTGAACCCGCGATCTGGAGTTTAGGCCACCGCAACATCCAGTCGGCGGCGTTTGACGCGGACGGCCGACTCTGGACGGTCGAACACGGAGCGAGAGGCGGCGATGAATTAAACCTCATCGAGAAAGGCAAAAACTACGGCTGGTCAATCGTCACCTTCGGTCAGGAATATTCCGGTCAGGCAATTCCGAATTCAAAAACAACCCGCGACGGCTATGTTGACCCCGTCTATTACTGGGATCCGGTCATCGCCCCGTCGGGCATGGAAGTTTATACGGGTTCGGCAATTCCCGAGTGGAAAGGAAATATCTTTATCGGCGGTCTCGTCTCGCAAAAATTGGTCAGATTGGTTTTAAAAGATAATAAGGTAGTCGGCGAAGAACATCTTTTGAAAGACCGCGGCCAGAGAATCCGCGATGTCAGACAAGGCACCGACGGTTTTCTCTATGTCGTGACGGATGAAGGCAACGGCGACCTTCTGAGAATCTCGCCCAAGAAATAAAGGAAAGTAACGGATAAACGGTAACAGGTGACAAGATAAGTTTTATCTTGTCACCTGTTATCCATCACTTATTACTTTCCAAACTAAATTTCGGCCTCATCGATCTGAGCCTATTGCAGATTTCCGAAATTTTAACCGCTTTTAATGAACCTGATAATTTGCTGTCGGAATGTCATTCGCCAATCCCCATTCGTGATAAATTA
>JBGTRS010000527.1:0-3265 GCA_041940665.1 Pyrinomonadaceae bacterium
TGTAGCGGTATCCCTGCTGACCCTCGCCAGCGCCTCTGTCTTCGCCGCCGAGTGCTCGGTAACTGTCGACTCCACCGACCAGATGTCCTTCAACACCAAGGAAATCACCGTCGACAAAAGCTGCAAGGAATTCACGGTCAAACTGACCCACTCCGGCAACCTGCCGAAGAACGTCATGGGCCATAACCTGGTGATCAGCAAGACTGCCGACATGCAGGGCATTGCGACCGAAGGCATGAGCCAGGGCCTGGAAAAGGACTACATCAAGGCTGACAACGCCGCGATCATTGCCCATACCAAAATGATCGGCGCGCCGGAAAAAGAAACCGAAGTGATACAACGCTTATTCGGCTGAACTTTCGGCATTCACATAAAAAAAACTAAAAACAGGAGGTATGATAGAATATGTTCTCAGCAAATATGCAAAGACTTTACAAAAGATGGCTGATTTTCGGTCTGCTTTTGATGTGTCTGGGATTTTTCGGTTTTTCCGATATATCCCAAATTGCTTCGGCTTCAAATGCACCTTGTTATCAGGAATGTGCGGATAATCAATTCAATTGTTTTGATTCCTGCATGACTTCTTGTGATGAAGATTCAACCGACCAAGAATGTACAAGTTGCAAACTTAGTTGTGAAAATACTTATTGGAACTGTGTTTCCGTTGCAGTATATTGCAATATGTCTCCAGCTTATACACCGCAATGTCAGTTTTATTCCGGTCAACACTGTCCGATAATCAATGGAACCGCTAATTGTGATCACCCTGATACACATTACGGTTATTACCAGCTTTGTGACACAATCGGAGGAAATCAGTGCGTAGCCTGTCCAAATCACGATTACTGTCAAGGTTCTGGCGGACAACCGCCGTGTTAAAAAACTTTTGTATTAGGATAGAGAATTGAGAATTAAAAAACTCTATCCTAATTCTTTCTTATATAGAATGAAAATTATTTACTAATTATGAAATTCGAAAGTTTTAATCTGATTGTAAAATTTGGTGTATTAACAATTATTATATTTTCTTACTCAATTACTAATTTTGCCCAAGATAATGAAATTCAGATTGACACCGATTTAGTTACTGTTCCGGTAACAGTTATTGATCGTGAAGGTAGATATGTTACCGATTTAAAGAAAGAAAGTTTTCAGATTTTCGAAGATGGCAAACAACAAGAGGTTACTTTTTTTGAACCTGTAAATGAGCTATTGACAGTCTTTTTATTAGTTGATGAAAGCGGATCAATGTATGAGCATTTATACGAGTTGGCTATAGCAACAAACACTTTCCTTCAGAAACTCCGACCTGATGATCAAATAATAATAGCTTTGTTTGATGTAAATGTGGATTATAAAGTTAAACAGGATTATGTAAAAAATGTTTTGGGTAACGAAAAAATAAATTTGAAGATGAAGAAAGACATTCCACCGATAACTATGGTTTATGATGCTATGGAAGAAGCCTTGAAGAAGATAAAAAAAGTTTCCGGTAGAAAGGCAATTGTGTTGTTTTCAGACGGAATCGGCTCCGGTTATTTTTCGTCGGTAAAAAGCAATCTAAAAGATGCGGAGGAAAATGAGGCATTGATTTACACGGTTCAATTCAATACACACCCCAGAACACCACCCAAAAATGTAAATAAAAAAGAATATCTAAAAAAATTAAAAAAAGCAGACAATTATATGCAAGGTTTGGCAAGAATAACAGGAGGACAACATTTTCAATTCGATGATATGTCCAAATTAGAAGCCTCATTTGAATCAATTGCTAACGAACTCAGCCAGCAATATTATTTGAGTTATTATCCCGAAAACCCCGGCGAAAAAGGCGAGCGGCGGGAAATAAAAGTAAAAGTTAATGTCCCGAATGTCGCCGTCCGGGCAAGACAGAGTTATATCGTCGGCAAATCGAAAGATTGATTTGAAGACTATTTGAATGATTTCTTACCTGAATCAAGAAAAGTCCCAAGTCAAAAGGCTTCGGACTTTTCTTGATTCCTAAATTTTTAAATCTTTCGATCTAAAAATTATAAGTGTTTGCACTGATCAAACCGTCGGCGATTCTTTGACGGGCGGCGATCGTGTTGATCGGTGAATTGTTTTTGGTAAAACGCTTTAATGCCGCAAGCATCATCCGGAGTTCGTCGCCTTCGGCAAAGCCTGCCAAAGTGTTTTTGGCAGTGGCTTCGATGCGTTGGGCGGCGTCGTTGCAGAAAACTCCCGCGGCGTCAATGTATTTTGAAGCGGCTTCTTCGCCGTCACGTTCCGCAAGTTTTTTCGCCCGCAAAACGGCCGTTTCCATCGCGTAGGCTTCCATAATGATGTTGGCACAGCCGATCAGGATCTCCTGCTGGTCTTTTACTTCCGCCATATATTTTTGGGCGGCACTTCCCAAGACCATCAGAGCGACCTTTTTCGCGTTGCGGGCTAGTTTTAGTTCGGTTTCGAGAAGTCCGGTTTCTTCGTCGAATGAAATGTTTGGATTTAGGATTTCGTCCTGCAGAGCTTTGGCCGCACCGAGCAAACCTAATTCGCCTTTCATCGCCCGTTTGAGAAGCATTCCCGGAATAAGGAGACGGTTGATCTCGTTCGTGCCTTCAAAGATGCGGTTGATGCGGGAATCGCGGTAGGCTTTTTCCGCCGGATATTCCGCCGAATAGCCGTAACCGCCGTAAATTTGAACCATTTCATCGGTTACATAATCGAGAACTTCCGAGCAGAAAACTTTATTGATCGAACTCTCGACCGCGTATTCTTCGATCGAGCGGAGTTTTTTCTCGCCGTCCGCCCCGTCGCCGATTAATTTATCTATCATTCCGACCGTGCGGTAGGTGATGGATTCGGCCACCCAGGTGCGGATCGCCATTTCGGCGATTTTGTGTTTGATCGCCCCGAAACTCGAGATCGGTGTTTCAAATTGCTCGCGTTCGTTGGCGTATTTGACGGCCTGATCAATCGCCAGTTTCGCACCGCCCGTAACGGATGCACCGAGTTTGAAACGCCCGACGTTCAAAATATTAAAAGCGATCTTCGCACCGTCGCCGACTTCGCCGATTAAATTCTCTGCGGGAACTTTGCAGTCGGATAAAATAAGCGGAGTTGTCGAAGAGGATTTGATGCCCATTTTATGTTCTTCCGCACCGGGACGGCAATTTTCGCTTCGCTCGACCATAAACGCCGAGAATTTTTTCTTTTCGCCGTCAACCTTTGCAAAGACTATGTAAAAATCGGAAAAACCGCCGTTCGAGATCCACATTTTCTC
>JBGTRS010000528.1:0-3232 GCA_041940665.1 Pyrinomonadaceae bacterium
CCAAGGGTTACTTTCCCTTGTATCCATTCTTTTTCGAGTGATTGCATATCTCTCTTCTCAGTGGATTTAATTTAACCCAAACTTTTATTAAAGTCATCCGGTAAGCCTGTAATATGCAAATTGACCGAGCAGGAATTAAAGCTTCGTAAAATAATTTCAGAGGGATTTAAATGCTTCATTGATTAAAATATGAAAAAAATACTCAAAATCAGGAAACAATTCGGAAATGAATCCGATAATTTAGACAAGAAGGATTAAATAGATTTTTCTGGCGGAATCACGGGAATCATAAGGAATGCTCGGAATCGGAAACATATTCGGAAGTTTGACAGGCGGGTTTTTAGACAGTCTCGGTCTTGGAAAGATCACACAATTTGTAAAAATGGGATTAAACGCTCTTCTGACCGGCAATTTGATAGGCGTTGCCAGAGATGTCTTTGATCTCGTTTCAAATTTTCGAAGCAATTTTCTCGACCGGGCTGCAAAACAACCGCCGCTCGGAAATTTTCAGACACCTTCTACGGCGGCAAGTCCGCTTTCATCGAAGCGAATGGGTGAATTTCTAAATTTATTTGAAAGATTATCCGGCGGTTTTAATTCAAAGGACGGTTTGAGAAAAATTTATAACGCTTTGAACATCATCAAAGATATGTTCGATAACTACAGACGATTTGACAATCGGGCGACTCGTTCGGTTTTCAGGAATTTGAAAATTTGATATTTGGAAGGATTGGATGGGCGAACAAAAAAGCACCGCAAAAGAAAAACTGAAGGTAACGCCGGAAGAGTTTTTTGAGATGGGCAGAGTCGGTGCGATGTTTTACGAACAAGGGAACATAAATAAAGCCCGTTCGATATTTGAGGGATTGGTTGAATTGAACCCGGAAAGTTCGGAAGCACATTCCGCGTTGGGGGCGATATTGACGCTCAGACAAGCGGATGAAAAAGCCATCGAACATCTGGTAAAAGCGATTGAACTCGATCCGAATCAAATAGCTCCGTATGTAAATCTCGGTGAGATTTACATACGGAAGCAAAAACTCGAGGAGGCGGTTGAAAATTTAAAAAAAGCCATCGAACTCGACCCGGACGAATCGGACGCCGGAGCAAATCGGGCACGGGCCATGATCTTAGGAATTTATCAGGTCATCCGGGCGGATGAAAATATCAAAAATTGATAAAAAATAAATTAAACAAGGAGAGATAAAAACTATGGCAATCGAAGGAACAAACGGCGGCGGCGGAATTGATATTGTTGCCGAACATCAGAAAATTATGGAAATGCAAAAACAGCAGTCTTTGGACAATATGCGGATGCAGGCGGCTCAGCACGCTCAAACCGAAAGATTGGCAACGATCAGCAATATGCTGAAGAACAAACACGAATCTTCAATGACGATCATCAACAATATGAAAAGCTGACGGGTAATATTTGCTTGAATCTGTTTTAGAATAATTTTATTGCACACAGAGCACCCGACGAAAAAAGGTTTAGGTTAAAAATGTGCGATAGGCTCATTTTTAACCTAATTTGTTGTTTGAGACTATGAAAAAAATTGCCGTTTTGATTTTCATAATTTTGACCGGAACTATTTCGGAAGCGAACGCCCAGTTTTATCCCGACAGCTGGACGCTCGGACCGAATTGGGCTTACAACCGGGCGATGAGCGATATCGAGATTGCCCGCCTGGCGATGCAGGGAAGTCTCTACGGGAAAACGGGAAAAGCTGGCAATCAGGCCAAAAGTCAAAGCAATAAAAAGGTCGTCGCAACCGGCATTTCGGCTTTTAAAGCCGATCAGCCCTATATTTTACCGAAATTGCTGGCGGAAAATTTACAAGGTACGAAAGAGGAACAAAAAAATCTGCAGTCGGCTTTGGAAGCGGGGATCAGAGAATATCAAACCGATGCCGTCAAAGAAGGTTATCCGAATAATGATCTGGCATTTGCGTTAACTTATTATGCTTATAACAACTACGCGATTTTCAACGCGATCAAACCGATGTGGGTAACCGGCGGTCAAACCCAATTTGTCGTTCATCAGGCCGAAATTTATACCTATCAGATAAAAGGCACATACGGTCAGTTTTCGAGAATGCTGAGATCGCAGGATGGGTTAAAAAAGTTGACCGACGAGCAGAAACAACAGATCGCCGAATATCTGGCAATTATGACAACGACGCTTTATCACGCCTATGCCGATGTCGAATCAAATTTGAAAAACGATATGAGGGAAGTCGAAAAGATAAAGCAGGTGGCCAAAAGCAATCTGGAAAATTTGGTCGGTGTCGAGGCGGAAAAGATCAGAATTAACGAAAACGGAGTTGTCGTTAAACAATAAAGACGAGGGGGAAAATTATGGCATTTGCGATTGGTTCGATAACATATACGATTTACAAATTGGTTTCGAGTTTGAATGAAACGTTTGCTGATTCAAAACTGCAACCTGTCAACAGAATTGACGCAAATGCCGGACTTATCGAAAACTTGAGTGCATCTTCTGCCCGGGTAAAATATGATGAGGTCGAAATAACGGAGATCTTTGAAAATCTGGTAAATGAAACGGAAGACTATCCGGAGCCGGATAAATTCGAGAAATCCGAAAAAAAGCCAAAAGAAAAGGATGAAAGGGAACCGGAAAATTCTCAACAAACGGAAAGGCAAACGCTCGAAGACATTTATGAAGAAATCACCATCACGGAATATTTGTTGAACTACAACCACGATTACGGCGATCTGCAAAATTTGAGAATGCGGAATGATTTTGTTTTCAACGCGGCAGAAATAAGAGAAATTGCCCATCAGAATCAACGGAATTTACAGAAAGAAAAAAGCCGCGAAACGGACGATAAAAGATCGGAACAGACGCAAAATGACATAAAAAAAGCTGAGGAACTGAAACTTCAGCAGAAATCGGCTGAACAATTTACAAAACGGATCAGCCGGGATTATTAGAAGATTTAACAAGTTCCCAATACGAAAAAGTAGTTTTTCTCTTAAATTGTTTAATAAAAAAGGACATTGAAAATTCATTCAATGTCCTTTATTTTTGCGGATAGGCCGTGCAGGGATCGAACCTGCGACCCACGGATTAAGAGTCCGTTGCTCTACCGACTGAGCTAACGACCCAGAAACGAATCTGGATTATAGCAATTAAGAAATTCGATGTGCAAACGGCAAAATGTTGGCGGCCGTTACGTTCTAATCCAAGGTGCTCTCCTCGCCAATTGAT
>JBGTRS010000529.1:0-3224 GCA_041940665.1 Pyrinomonadaceae bacterium
AACACCCAACCCGCCAACGTAGACCGTGATGGTGATGGTCAATCGGACTTTTCAATTGTCCGTGATACCTCGACACCGTTGCAGGCCGGTCCGAAATCACCGCAACGGGCAACTTCCCGGGAAGAAGCGTCGCAATTGCGTCGCGAAATGCTCGATGCAAAAACAGAAAACCTGGGCGGACCTCCGCCGGTCGGAAGTTCGCAAGTTTGGTATTTCAGCAACAGCAGTAACGGCAGTGCCGAAATCGTCGGACACGGAGACTCAATCAACGACTTTGTGACTCCGGAAGATTTTGACGGTGACGGTCGGGATGATCTTGCTGTTTGGAGAGGCTTGACTGATAATCAGCCTTCCGGAAATGCATATTTCTACATTCTGAACAGTTCAACCAGTACACTCGACACTATTGATTTCGGTCAATTGGGTGATAATCCGACGGTAACGGGTGACTACGACGGAGACGGTCAGGCTGATCCGGCTGTTCTGCGTTGTCCGAGTACACCCGGTCAGTGTTTCTATTATTATCTCGGAAGCACGATGAATGCCAACGGTGGTCCGGTGATCACATTCGTCCCCTGGGGATTTGGAACTCCTTCTTCGATTTTCCCGAACTCCGGTGACTTTGACGGTGACGGAAGTTATGACTTCTGTATCCAACGCACCAATCCTAGTGCCGCGGGTCAGGGACAATTCGTTCTGATGCGGTCATCTGATAACGGAGTTGAATACATCAATTGGGGAGCAAACACCGATTTAATCGCCCCGGGTGATTACAACGGTGACGGCCGAAGCGATTATGCGGTCGGACGTAATCAGGGCGGTCAACGAGTCTGGTATGTCTTAAGTGCCGATGGATCGACCGTAATCCATTACGGTGTTAATTTCGGTCTTAGTACTGACTTTATGACACCGGGCGATTATGATGGTGACGGCAGACAAGATATTGCCGTCTTCAGACCTGATGTCAATCCGCTTCTGAACTTCTGGTATGTACTGCGATCCAGTGATTCTTCCGTTCAATCATTTGAATGGGGAGATAATGGTGACTATCCTTTGGAAAACTGGAGAGTTCAATAATCTTTGGATTATTTAATATATTTAAGAGGTTAAGAAACATTTCTTAACCTCTTTTTTATTTGAGAAATTTTGGGTTTAACGAAAACTCTCGAAGTGTCTGAAAGGTGATTTCGTCCGCGGCAAAAAAAACAGTTTCCTCGAAAAGTTCACAAAGATTTTCATTTTCAAATAAAATTGACAGATCAAAAACCTCATCCGGCGAAAAACAAACTATTTCGTCAAATGTTCCGCCCTTTGCAAAGGTTTTTATTTTGGAGATATTCTTTTCAACTTCGGCACGATAAACTCCAACTTCGGAAACACCGGCATTATTTTTCGCAAGATTTTTTTTTAACGGACTTTGATGATCTTGTCTTCCGACAACCAAAAAATTCAACCCGGAAAAACCGTTTTCATCAAAAATATAATCTTTAATCTGTTTTATAACTTCTTTTTCATCTTGTTTTGCGGCAATAACGTCCGCGTGTAATTGGACAAACCGCAATCTGTCGGCAACCGCTTCGCCATAAGCACAAACCCGCAAATCATCCAGTTCAAAAAAATCAATATCTAAATCTTCAATTTTTTGCAGAAAAAAATCGACGGCAAAAACATCCGTAAAAATTATCCATTCAAAATTTTCTAAATTTGAAAGTTTATCAAGTTCAATTGCCGATGAATCCTCTGCTTTTTTTTGAATTGGCGGGAATTTCAAAATTCGGTGGCCGAGCCTCGTAAGTTCATTGAACAGCTTTTTGCTCAGTAAACTTGAAAACATCCCGATTGTTTTTGGTTGAACTGTCATCATCCGTTTTCCATTTTTGTTGTTTGTTCTTAACAGTAAATTTGCATTTATAACATAAAATCAGTAAGTTTGATATTTGAGTATTTTGAAACCAGGACAATCCGAAAATCTCCGATTCAACTCAAATCATTTAAGATGAAAGCAATGATTTTAGCCGCCGGTTTTGGAACGCGGCTTTTTCCATTAACAATTGATCGAACCAAACCGGCGATCCCTTTCTTAGGAAAACCGCTCGTCGGTTATGTGGCCGAATATGTCGCAAAATACGGTTTTACCGACGTCATCGTCAATCTTCACCATCAGCCCGAATCGGTCAAACAAGCCCTCGGCGACGGCAGTAAATTCGGCGTCAACATCGAATATACATTGGAAACTCCGAATATTTTGGGAACTTCGGGAGCATTGGATAATGCCAAAAAATTTCTTGAAGACGGAACTTTTATCGTCGTCAACGGCAAGATCATTACCGATATAGACATCGCCGCCGCTCTCGAAACACATCGCAAATCCGGGGCGATCGCGACGATGGTTCTAAAAGAAAACGCCGACTTTGAAAAATTCACGGAAGTTTTTGTTCAAAACGGCGAGGTCCGAGGTTTTGCCAGCGGATTCCCGATCGAAAATCCGAAATCTCATCTTTCCATTCCGCTCATGTTCACCGGTATCCAAATCCTCGAACCGAAAGTTTTTGAATACATTCCAGGCGGACGATACTCCGATATTGTGCCGACATTTTACCTTCCGGCAATTACCGGAGGCGAAAAAATAGCGGCTCATATCTGTCATAATCGCTGGTTTGAACTTTCGACGATTCCCAGATATTTGGATATTTCGCTCGAAATGATGAACGGCAACAAAATTTGCAAAGGCGACAATTGCCGAATCGCCGATTCTGCCAATGTCACAAATTCGGTTATGTGGGATGATGTCATCATCGAAGAAAATGCCTCGATCAATCGGGCGATCATCGCCGATGGTGTCAGGATCAAAAACGGTGAAAAGTTTGAAGATGTCGCCATCGTTACGGCAGAAATGCTCAGCCATTGCGACGAAATTCCCGAAAAAGCGATGCGGGGCGAGTTCGTCGGCGACAACTATGTGGTTCCGCTCAATCAATGATAAAATCTTCCCTAAAATTATGTCGCAAATTTTAGAAGTTTCGGCTATCGAAAGATTACAAGAATTTGTACGAAACAAAGATCAGGAAACTCTAATCGAACAATTAACACCGGACGCTTCAACGCGGGAGTATTTTCGTATTAAATGGAACAACGAAAATGCGATTGCCTGCGTTTATCCGTTTAACGAACTATGTCAGGGACAATTTGAGGCCTGTTTGGATGTTACGAACGTTTTTCTCTCG
>JBGTRS010000530.1:0-3216 GCA_041940665.1 Pyrinomonadaceae bacterium
TTTAAAATTTAGACGTTTTTATAATCTAATAAAAAACGTCTTATTTTTATTTCTATATAATAAATACTTATTAATACATTTTTGTTATTTATATAATACTAATTCAATTAATTAAAATCTATACTTTTTTAAAATCTAGACGTTTTTATAATCTAATAAAAAGCGTCTTAAATTTTTTATATCAAACTAAATGCTAGAGAATAAATTTTTATTATTCAGTTTTATACTTTTATTATTTTCCGTTTCGGTTTTTGCTCAGAAAACCGACGGCGGCGATGATGATAATAAAGAACAAGTTCCGATTGATACACTTCTTGAACAGGATGCGAAAGGAAATTTGAACGTCGCCTGGCATTATTTCAAACAGAAAAAGGCTTATTTTGCCGTGATCGTCAGAATGGAAGAAACCATCGCGGCTCATCCGACCTTTTCTCAGATGGACGAGGTTTTATATCTTTCGGGAATGAGCAGTTATTATCTTTCGATAGACAAAGGCAAACAGAAAATTGACCTTGAAAAACTGCCCGAAGAAGACCGCGAAAAATTCACGCCCGAAAAACTGGGTGAATCTGCTGAGGCTTATTTGGGCGAATTGGTCGAGAATTTCCCCCAAAGCAAATATGCCGATAAAGCGAAAAAGACTCTGGAAAAATTGAAGAAGAAGTAATTGGTAATAATTGGTAATTAGTGTTTCGTTTACCCGGTTACCAGTTACCAATTACCAATTACCAAATCAAATGAATCTAAATCAGGTTACGGTTTATTCAAAAGATGTCGAAAAAGCAGTCCGTTTTTATCAAAAACTCGGACTGCTTTTGATCGTTGATTCGCGTCCCAGATATGCCAGATTTGAATGCCCGGACGGCGATTCGACCTTTTCGCTTCACGAAACCGATAAAGAAACTGTTAATCCAAATATCGTCCTTTATTTTGAATGCGAAGACTTGGACGGAAAAGTTTCCGAGCTAAAAGAAAAAGGCATCAAATTTGAACAAGACCCGATTGACCAAACCTGGCTCTGGCGGGAAGCAGTTTTGCGGGACACGGACGGCAACAAATTAATCCTCTTTAACGCCGGAAAAAATCGCAAAAATCCGCCGTGGCGAATATAATAAGACAGATAAAAAACTGATGAATCAAACAGACGAAAAATTTCTTCGAACAGCATTTCAAGTTGCCAAAGAAGCACGGGAAAAAGGAAACGCCGCCTTTGGTGCGGTTCTGGCCGATGAAAACGGAAATGAGCTTTTGCGGGCGGGCAACACGACCGACGACGACGATGATCCGACCGCCCACGCGGAAATGAATCTTCTGCGTAAAACTTTTGGAAAATACGATCCGGACTTGTTAAAAAACTATACGCTCTATGCGTCTGCCGAGCCGTGCGTGATGTGTGCCGGTGCGATCTATTGGTGCGGCATCGGACGGGTTGTTTTCGGAATGAGCGTCCATCGTCAGGCAGAACTTACGCCTGAAAATAAAGACACCGCTCCGCTGATCGAATGCCGTGAAGTCATCGGCAAAGGCTCGCGGGATTTTTTGAAAGTCGAAGGCCCTTGGCTGGAAGACGAGGCCGAGCAGTTATTTACCGATGTCAATAGTCGCTCATAGACGGTTCGCACTTTAAAACTTCGATAAATATCTGCCCATCTTTGCAACAACCCGACGCAAACCTTATAATCTCTACCTTTGATCAAATAATAATTTTAGGAGTTTAATTTAATAAATGTCTTTAACAGTTGTAGGTTCGGTGGCGTTTGACGCTTTGGAAACGCCTTTTGGGAAACGCGATAAAATTCTGGGCGGGGCGGCGACGCATTTTTCTTTATCGGCGAGTTATTTTACCGATGTCAATGCGGTCGGCATTGTCGGAAACGATTTCAGCGATGCGGAATGGAAGGTTTTCGAGCGGCATAGTGTCAATACGGATGACATCGAGGTGGTCGAAGACGGCAAGACTTTCTTTTGGAGTGGGCGTTATGAATACGATATGAACGTCGCCCATACTTTGGATACGCAGCTCAATGTGTTCGAAACGTTCGACCCGCAATTATCGGATAATTCCAAAAATTCCAAACTTCTCTTTCTGGCCAATATCGTTCCGATGCTTCAAAAAAATGTCCGCGAGCAGTCGAATGCGGAATTTGTAGCGATGGACACGATGAATTTTTGGATCGATTCGATGAAAGATGCTGTCATCGAAACGATGAAGGTCGTTGATTGCATCATCATCAACGATGCCGAAGCCCGTCAACTGGCGGATGAGCCGAACATCCACAAAGCGGCGAAAAAGCTGATGGAGATCGGCGGTTTGAAAGCCGTCGTCATCAAACGCGGCGAATACGGGGCGGCACTTTTTACCGACGGAAATTATTTTGCAATTCCGGCTTATCCGCTCGAATCGGTTTTTGATCCGACCGGCGCGGGCGATACGTTTGCGGGCGGTTTTATGGGTTATCTGGCGAGCCAAAACGAGATCACGGAAGCGACGATGCGGCGGGCGATGGTTTACGGAACGGTAATGAGTTCGTTTAACGTCGAAGAATTCGGCACGGAACGGGTTGACCGTCTGACGCACGAAGAGATCAACGGACGTTTTTCCGATTTCAAACGCATCACGCATTTTGAAGAAGTTTTATTTGAGCAAGCAACTTCGGGAATTTAAAATAAATTGTAAATAGTAAGAACTAAGTGTAATAGATTAACTGGAAATGGGTGTCAGTAGCCCGACCGTGAGGAAGGGCTTTCAATCGCTTAAAATGACTGCAAACATTTAAGGATATTCAACCCACAAGCCGCTCCCTGACGGTCGGGCTACTGACACAAAGATATTGATTTATTTTTTGCACTGGCGCTTATTGTTTTTTAACAAAAACAATGCAAACTATTCACAATTCCCGATTCTCTATTTACTACCAAAGTAATGACGAATACCGATACAAAGACGAAACCGGCGTTTTTGACGCGGAATTATCTGACTTTAATCATCGCTCTGATCGTGCTGGTCTGTGCGACGCTCGGGCTCGCTCTGGTTTTTGCCGCTCCGAGCCTCGATGTTTTTCAACAATGGTTTTTGATCCTGACCTTGATATTTTTCCCGATCTTCAGCATTTCGATGGTCACCTGGCTGATCCTGCGGCATTCAAATAAACTGAGCGTCGCCGAAAAGGATGCGGCACTTCTCTGGGAAACGACGTCCGCCGAAAAACAAAAGCG